>JAGQZQ010000134.1 GCA_020435415.1 Flavobacteriales bacterium | reverse complement strand
GTGGAGTGGAATGTTTGGCGAGCTATGACAATGTTGAACGGTGGCAATATTAAGGCCAATCTAAAATTTGATGACTTTGGCAATCCAATGTCAACAGCACAAGGTAATATGGCCGATATAGTTTGTGATTATGGCGACTTTGGTTTAACTGTTGAAGTAACTATGCAAAGCGGACAAAGACAATATGAAACGGAGGGTGAGCCAGTAACAAGACACCTTGCAAAACACAAGAGAGAAACAAAAAAACCTGCTTACTGTTTATTCGTTGCACCAAGCATAAATGACGCTTGTAAGGCTCATTTTTACGCATTGCACAAAATGAACATTCAATATTATGGCGGGACCTCAACAATCGTTCCATTACCGTTGAGTGTTTTTATAAAAATGGTTGAGGACTCCTACAACGCAAATTATGTTCCCGAATCCAGACACGTTCAAAGATTTTTTGAGCGTTCAAATGAATTGGCAAACTCAACAAACAGCGAAATAGATTGGTATGACGGAATAACAAAAGAAGCACTAAATTGGCTGACAGAATAAAGGGCGAAAACATAACATTGTGTATAAGCAATAGCGGGTAAAGTGGTAAATCGAAGGTCTGTGCTTCTAAAAAACTTTTGTGGTGGCGGACAGGTAAGTGCTCTGAAACATGCCACTGATCATACACTGGGCTGATATGAATCATAAGAAACCATTCCGGTGGATTGACCGCATGAAAAGCTTCACCTATGCTGCGGCAGGAATACGGATGTTGTTTGTAAAAGAGCACAATGCATGGATCCATGCACTGGCCGCGGTCTCGGTTATAGGTCTTGGCCTGTGGTTGAAGATCAGCCTTGTGTCCTGGGGATTGGTTGCACTGGCCATCGGTGGTGTGCTGGCAGCAGAGATGTTTAACACGGCCATCGAGACATTGACGGACATGGTTTCTCCGGAATACCACAAGTCGGCCAAAGCTGTGAAGGACCTGGCGGCAGGGGCGGTGCTCATTTCTGCAATCGCAGCAGCCGTTATCGGTGCCATCGTATTCATCCCCCCTTTGTGGTCGTACTTTTGCAACTAGCTACCTGCCCTCTTTGATCTTCACTTCTTCATTCATCAACCATTTTTCAAGAAGCGGTGCATTATGGGTAATAGATACGAGGATGTATGTATTGCTGGCGAATGCGGGCGAGTCCTGTGCCTTTTCGATCATCACACCTTCACGGTTCAGGTAGCTGGAATGAATGAAGAAAACTTCCTTATTTCTGATAAGGAGAAAGCCAACGTGATAATCGAGCCCCACGGTATACAAGCCGTCCCGTACTTCATCCTTCGCGAAGTCCACCATCTGTTCGGGCGACTTATTTCTGATGATCTTCATGTCGTCATTGATGCTCAGACATCGTGAACCGGTGTATGCACTTTTCTGCGCGAGCTTGTATCTGTTGACATTCAATCCGGCATGTTTGAGGGTGGTGGAGACAAAATACCCACACGCGATCTCGCCCTCACCAGGCACGTCTGTGATGCCATTGAAGTCCCACGCCGTACCATACCAGAAAGGAAATATCCGGTTGATGAGCTGTTCGGTAAGTACCCGGCCGGCCTCAGCGGTAATGACTGACCGTGTGCTGTCGGTGGTGGCAGATTTATATCTGGTCTGTAGTAGTTGTCGCTTTGAAACACATTCCTGTTTGGCGGATATATATTTTCCGATGGGTGTGATGCGCAATCCGTAAGCTGTGGTGTCAATGCCAATCGTTTCATCCGGGATTTCAACGGAATGATCGGTTTGTACGGCGCTGCCGATTCCATGTACTGGTACGACGGCGGAAACATCCGTTCTTTCAGGTTGACAGGACATGCATGCGATGCAGGCTAGCAGTAAAGAGGTGGTGGTGTACATGAGCAGGCAGATTGGTTTCCCCTGTCATAATACACCACCATATGAAAAGGAACATTGTCTTTTCTGGTGACCCTTCCCGGATCAATCATCGTCTTCTTCCTCATCGCCGTCATCATCCTTTTCTCCATCATGATCGTCGCCTTCCACTTTCTTGTCTACAAACTGACCGGCCTCATTGAATATCAATTCCACTTCCTGGCCGTTCCCTTTCAATTCCACTTCGTAAAAGACGCCTTCTTTCGTCTCAATGCGCTCAGCCTTTTTCTCCCATGTATATCCGGGAAACTCTTTTTTGGCATAATCCACCGCGGTCTGTGGAAGTTCACTCACGGCAATTTTTGATTCCTTTCCTTCGGGAAAACGGTCCTCGGTTTGTTCCGATGTACTGCATGCACCGGTCAACGCCGACCCGATGATGACCCAGGTTAAAATGTTTGTCTTCATGATTCCTCGCTTTTGGTTTACATGCAAGGTGGCGCACAAATCTGAAGCAAATCTGGAGCAGCATTTTCAGTTATGATGTCTGCATGAAGGAACGCACTTCAGCCAGCTCAATGCGAAGTTGTCGGAACATATCACGGATGCTGTCGAGGTTGAGATCTTCCGGCTGGTATTCCCGCGTATTGATAGAGCAGGTAAACTCCCATATCTCCAGCACATCTTCCGGTGCAACGGTGAACGGAGGATAAGCCGGGTTATCTGAATAAAGATGAAGGAAGCCGTCTTCGTTTGTTTTGTTGTAGACCCGTTTATACACAATGCCATCATTGCGGCTGAGTATGATGTAGGTCCTTCCGTCACGAATCTCCCCCAGGGTTTCCACATAGCGCCCCACCACATAGGAACCTTCTTTGAGTGGCGGCATGGAATCCCCTTCGATGGGAAAGGCCCGGTGTTTTCCGACGGGCATGAATGGCAATTGCATCTGCTGAAGGTTCTCGATGTACTCCGGGTCACTGTAGCCATTCATATAACCTGCCTTGGCCTTGTGCGGGATCACCTCAATGGGTTCGGCACCACTCCCGTCAACGGTGATGGGAAGCAGTATCCTGTTTGCACCCATTTCCAGGAGTTGCTCCATGGAAACCTTTCTTAGATCCACACCTACCAGCACATCCATACTCACATGAAAATGGCGGGTGATTCGTAGCAGAATATCCAGCGGAGGTTCGGACTTCCCCTCTTCATATTTGGCCAATCTGGCCCGGGTGATGATGAGGGTATCCGCCAGTTTTTGCTGGGAGACACCAGCCTTGTGCCTTAGGTGACGGAGGTTTTCTGCGAGGTAGGACATGGCGACATATTTTCCCAAATATATAAAACTAATATGAGATAATATGTATCACTAAGCAATCATCCAGCTTAAACCAACGACGATAACATTCAGGGCAAGGCACCACATCATTACTTGTTCCAGGAGCGTATGTTTTCTCTTCCGCGCCCAAACCAATGTACCGAACATGACCAATGACGAAATAAGGATGAAGTAGTATATACGCACCGCCATATAGCCCACAATGCTCATGAAATATGGCAGCATTTCAACCAGGTTAATAGTCTCACCAAAGTGCCGGTCAGCCATATGAGCTGCACCTGCAGATGCCAATTTCATAAAAACGAGTAAAACAATAAGGTAGATCAGGACGCCACCCAACACTTTTACTTTCTGCATGTGGTTAAGGTAATAAAAATGCAGGACGTCCGCCGGATTGCCATCCCGCCAACACCCTATTGTGGATATCCGGCATGACCGTAGCAGTGGTTATCCGCAAAAACACCGATATTTAGCGCATGAGATGGTTTTACATTTATTTACTATTGGTCCTGATATCCGGCCAATCCATTTTTTCCGAAGTTCAGGCGCAGGGTTTTAATCAAACCACCTTCACCGGTGAATGGTACTCCTGCCATGCCAAACAATTATACTATCCCGGAGATACGATCCGCATGAGAAGAACACCACCTGTAAATGTGCAGGTCTTGTTCGACACCTGTGGTACGGATACCAGTTTTGTCGACCATTGGCGCTATACACCCAGGAATGAACTGATCTCCACCATCCGTTATACGGATAAAAAAACCCAACGACCTACGGAACAAAAGGTACTATACTATCCCTGCGAAATTTCTCCGGCAGATAGCATATTATATGTACCCACCAGGAAGTATATGAAGGTTTACAAGGTCATCTATTTCGACAAAAAACGGTTTGTGATGGTCTTCAAGGAGGTTATCAAAAAAGAAGACGGAGAGTCGCCAGGCAATAAACCCTGATCAAATATCCACCTGATCCGAGGTATTCAAACAACACCTCAGGTGCATCGTCAGTACCTCCCCCATGTTCCGGCATTTCATAAATGACGGGTTCTCATGGTACTCCGCCAGTTCATGTTTCAGGTTAGAAACTTTCTCCTCTGTAGATATCTGATCATTACGCATACAGGTGAGCAGGTCTTTCAAACGGTATTGTGATGAAACCAACCGCCTGGCCATTAAGGTCCGCTCTTCATATTGGTATTGACGTGCCGTATCCAGGTTCAGCAGATCGGTGCACAGCTTCACGATCGGATTGTTATTCTTGAAGTATTGTGGCTTGTACAGGTTGGTACGCCCTTCATAGGATTGCTGGTCAAAGTCGATGGCACGTACCCGGTACTGTTCCGCCTCGAAATCCTGGATCATATCCACCACATAGTTGTAAGACCGCATGTCTCCCAGCAACCGTACAAAACAACGTTCATTGAATTTGATGAACTCCTTGGCGATGCGAACCCGGTTAAGGTTGGGAAGATGAAGGTAGTCCCGGATGAACTGATCTCCCGGCACACCGATGATATGTTCTTCAATAAGGGTATCCTTATCCGTATAGTATGTGATGCGGTTGGGTGAAAGCACATGCTCCAGTTCCAGTCCATAAATGCGTGATGCATCCGCACGCTTCACATAAAAGTAATCGTAGTTGTCGTTGAATTGATTCACGATCCGGATGCGAAACGGATTGGAATTCCCGAATGTGCAATAGTCTATGCGATCCACAAAAAGGTGCTTGATCACGGAAAGCTCTCCTTCGGTTTTCAGCAGAGAATATATCCGGGTGAGACCTTCGTTCAGCTCCCGATGGTCCTGCTGGGAATAGAACATCTTTTCCCACAACGTATCCTTGCCGTTTTTATCAACCACCGGAAAGGAACGTTCTGACCTCAGGAGATCGGAGTACCGCACGGGAATCTCTACCTCCCGGCTATACTTCACCAGGTAGTTACGTAGTTCATCCCCTATGGCATAGAGGTTTTTCTTTTGTGAGATGCGGTCGGATGACATGGGATGCCTTTCTTGACATTAATTTTTCAACATGTAAAGGTAAAGAATCAACCCATAGAACATCTATCCGCTGACCGGATTCGATTATCTTTGTATCCCATGAAGATACGTGTGGCCCTGGTGCTTATAGTGGCATCATGCATCTGGAAACCGGCAACCAGCCAGGTGCTTGACAGCTTGCTGCTTTATTTGAAACAAAAGCCGAAATTCATCTTCGCTTTTGATACGCGCCGCTCTTTTCTTTTTGCATCCGACGCCAAAATATTCGGAATGAAAGCAGGGCTCGAATTCGGAAAAAAGATTCGGATGGGTGCGGGTATTTATTCTCTGGCCTCCCCATTCTACCGGGAAGTGATTGATGAACACCCGAACGGTACCGCCGACACTTCACAAGCACGGTTCCGACTCACCTATTTCAGTCCTTATGTGGAATATGTCCTGCTCCAGGACAAGCACTGGGAATTCAGCATGCCCCTCCAGCTGGGCTTCGGAAAAGTCTCACTGAAAGATACCGCCACGGGCGTCACATTGCGCGACCAGGGCATTAACCTGTTTGAGCTATCGATCGTGGGACATTATAAATTCTGGAGCTGGATCGGGATCGGATCCGGAATAGGCTACCGGCAGGTGCTTACAAGAAACAGGGTGATAGAAGAATCTCTGAGCGCTCCGGTCTATTCATTGAAGATCAAAATATTTCTGGGACCCATCTACCGGGCCGTATTTCCCAAACCGGTGCCTGCTTCCACCGGAGCTTCCTGATCCGATTTACTTGGTACTGATCACCGTCAGGGTCCCGGCCACTTCGATATCCTTGATCCGGATAATGTATAAGTACGTGCCATCCGGCACGGCCAATCCGGCAACCGTTCTTCCATCCTATGCGAGCTGACCACCGGGCGGACTGTATATCTCCTGCCCCCATCGGGTCAGGATCACCATGTCGGTGCATTCTCTCAGGTCGCCGTTGACCTTCACCCTGAAGACATCGTTGATGCCATCACCATTGGGTGTAAATACGTTGGGCACGACAGGAGAATTATAATAGTCGAAACTTTTGATATCTACCGCATGGGATGCCGTATCCTCACATACCCCATTGGTGGCCGTCAGGATAACCCTGGTGTTATAGTTGTAATCAAACTCGTATGTAGGATCAGGCAATGCCGATGTATGGCCATCGCCGAAATCCCAATGATACGTACCCGAGTTCTGACTGATGTTGGTGAACCTGATCCGGAGCCGGTCGCAGCTCGGAATATACTCCACATCAAAG
>JAGQZQ010000133.1 GCA_020435415.1 Flavobacteriales bacterium | reverse complement strand
ATTCAGTTGTTTGCACGACTTTTTTTTGCCCGATTCTCAACATTCTTTTCAACATGCCTAAGTGGTCAACGCGTTAATCCATAAGTTATTGTTAAGGAGACCTTAAGCTCTTTGGTTACTACCTTCTTTCATGAAAAAAAGGGCCCATGGGATCAATAGCATGAAAGGGAGCGGGGATTGAAGGAATTCCATGAGTTGTATGGCAAATGTTCCGGCTCCGGTCAACCCACAGGAACTGGCAACATACGTAACATACAGCACGGATGCAATACCAAGGCAGATCACATAGATCCGATCTGTTATGGCAAGTAGTCTGGGATTTGCAGAAATAATGGAGAGCAATGAACGGCCGCAAAACCAAATGATCGTTACCAGCAAAATGGTTGAAAATAGTTTAATCCATACCAATGTGCGGGTTTCAAGGTTCTGTAAGGTATCCGGCACTGCCCATCCAACCTTGTATACCTGGTCTGTCCTTGATATGGCAGCATTCAACGTGAGTATCCATGTTTTCCGAAGTATGCAGAATAACAATAAGGCCGATCCCCAACCCATGCCCTTAAGTGTGGTTTTTTTCAACTTTCACCGGATTTTGCAGTGACTTTATTGCCAAACTTCATCATCCATCCCATCCAACCCAAAAATATAAGCACATACATGATGAGGGTGAAGGTATAATCATGGTTGAACGATAACCAGTCCCGTGCATTTTTCTGGATGACCATCAACCCGACAAGCCGTAAAACATTGAGGTGGAATATGAGAATTGTTCCGCTGGTTATGTATATCATTTTTGTGATCGGGCGACCGGGAGCTGCGATAATGAACCCTGAAAACAGAGTGATTAGTGACAAGGCATTGCATGGCGGACCGATC
This sequence comes from Flavobacteriales bacterium, assembly GCA_020435415.1. Taxonomy (NCBI): domain Bacteria; kingdom Pseudomonadati; phylum Bacteroidota; class Flavobacteriia; order Flavobacteriales; species Flavobacteriales bacterium. The sequence goes on along the minus strand of JAGQZQ010000133.1, from coordinate 5,634 downwards.
TTAAGTCCGTGTGTACCCCAAATTCCGATCACCTCCTGTTGTCGGAATATATCATCACGGAATAAACGGAGCCAGAATACAGCCTCATCCATCGAAATTTTTATCACCCATGCATCTAATCGTCCCTTGGGGTGGAGCCAAAGTTCATAAATGAATATCCATGCCAGGAAAAGGAGGGCGGCGCGGATCAGAAAAGTAGTGGCTGAGTATCCTGACTTTTCTTTCATATGCATTACACGGAGCTTCACAATTTGGTTAGGTGATCCCGGTGACGATTAACTGCAAAGGTCACAATACGCCGGTCAATATCAAATGTGTTGAAATGGCTCCATGTGATTTTCATTTTTGTCAAAAACAATCTTTAAAAAGTCTGTTTTGGTTAAAATATTTACTTTTACGCACTTACAGTCAAAAGCCCGTTTGGCATAACCATGAGCACGACAGATTTAAGAACCGCGGCTACCGAAGAATCCTCCTCGTTTGATATCAAGTCGTTTCTGGTCCGTTGCCTGCAATATTGGTATTTCTTTCTGATCGCCATTGTCCTTTCTCTTTTGTTCTCCTTTTACAAGGCCAGATATTCTGAGGCCAGTTATGGCGTAAGTACCACGATCCTTGTGAATGATGAATATTCTTCATGGGGTCGGGAATATTTCCTGCATGGGATGGAACTTGTAAGTGCCAGGGGACGCCTGGTGAATGAGGTTGGGATTCTTAAGTCATTTCCGGTGATCCGTCGCACACTGGACCGTGTTCCGTTTGAAGTATTTTATTACGAAATCGGAAGGATCAATACTACCGAGCTTTACAAGACCAGCCCTTACAGGGTGCAGGTGGACTCTATGGGACTTGAGACCTTAAAAGGACGCAGGTTTTATATTGATATCATTTCCGAGGATCTCTTTGTACTGTCTTACGGACCTGAAGAAAACAGACGCTCGAAGGAATATGCGTTTGGTGATGATGTGCATATCGGACTGGGGACCATGGTGGTGAACAAAGCCCCCAGTTTTTTTAATAATCAGGTTTTTGAACGGCAGTATTTTTTCGTGATCCAGAATCTGGATGTGCTGGCAAGATCCTATCAGGGACGGTTGAATATTGAGCCCCAGGAAAAGCAATCCTCCATTCTTATCATATCCCTTGAAGGAAACCGGATCGAGAAGGAAATCGATTTTCTGAATGCCCTGGCCGATGTGTATATTGATTTCGGGCGAGAGAACAACAGCCGGATTGCAGTGAATACAAGTGGCTTTATTGATATTCAGCTGGGTATTATTTCAGACTCACTCGATATTGCTGAGGCTGAAAAGGAAAAGTTCCAGGAGAAAAATATGGACATCGGTTTTGGTGATGCAGCTTTGAACGTGTACCGTAAACTCGTTCAACTTGAGCAGGAAAAGGCCAAATTCGATCTTAAGGAGCGCTATTACGATTACCTTGAAGACTACTTGAAGAGTGATGAATCCGGAAAGGGACTCATCATTCCGTCTACGGTTGGCATCGGTGAAGGGGTGCTTTCAAACCTGGTAGGACGCCTGGTTGAATTGACCAACAAACGGGAGCAACTTGCCTTTGAAGTAAAGGATACGGAAGACAACATCATCGTTGAACCCTTGCTAAAGCAGATCGCATCTCAAAAGGAATTTCTCCTCGAAAATCTGAAAAACATCAGGGTGAAATCCAAGATGGATATGGAACTGCTTGATGAACATCTTGCCGAAGCCGAGGCCAAGGTCAGCACCCTATCTGCCTCCGAGCGGGAGTACATCGATATAGAAAGAAAGTTTAAACTGAATAACGACCTCTATACCTACCTTCTCGGAAAGAAAGCCGAAGCAGGGCTTGCCAAAGCAGCCAACCTGACCAACGCCACCGTATTGGACAGGGCCACCAGGTTGAACGTTAGTTTTATGGGGCCGTTTGTGTCACGCATTTATGTGACAAATCTTATCATCGCCATCATCGCTCCGTTTTTCCTCGTGTTTGCGATCTACACGATGAACAATAAAATCATTGAAAGGCGGGATATTGAGGATGCAACAAGTATTCCGATCCTGGGCATGGTCGGACACAACAGTAAGAATACCAATCTCATTGTTGTGAATAATCTGAAGTCGGTCATTTCCGAAGCATTCCGTGCCATCCGGACAAACATTGACTATATGGCGAAGGGGAAGGAAGACTTCATTATCATGATCACCTCATCAGTAAGCGGAGAAGGGAAGACGTTTTGCGCCATTAATCTATCGTCCATTTTCGCTGCAACCGGTAAGCGTACATTGCTCATCGGAGCTGACCTCAGGAAACCTAAGATCTATTCCGATTTTGGCATCCGTAATGATGTAGGACTTAGTAACTACCTCATTGAACGTTGTACCAAGGAAGAGATGATTCAATTCAGCGGAATAGAAAATCTGGATATTGTTTCAGCCGGACCCATCCCCCCCAATCCTGCGGAGCTACTGGGTAATCAACGGTTGGATAATTTGATAAAGGAACTTAAGAAGGACTATCCCATTATCGTCATTGATACACCGCCTTTGGGGCTTGTGACGGATGCGCTGCTGATTAACCGTTTCTCAAATGTGAACCTATACATCGTAAGGCACTTGTATACCAAGAAAAGCCAGTTTGAAGCCATCAACCGGTATTATGAAAATGAAACGGTAAAGAACATTGGAATCATCGTGAATGATATCCATGAGAAAGGCCTGGTGGCTCATTACGGTACAAGCTTTTCATACGGCTATGGCTATGGGGGGTATCATTATGGCTACGGATATTATGAGGAGGATCGCATAACAGAGCGAAAAGGATGGTTCCGGTTGTTCAGGAAAACAAAAGAGCATAAGTCCTGATATAGTCAGGGGACCGTCACAGATCTCATGAAGCAAAAAATCCAATCCAGAACTTATGCTGCGGGAAAAGCGCGTTTGGCCCTGTTCCCGATCCTGATAGAAATATTTCGTGAACTCCGTCAGTCTCACGAACTGGGTTATCGCCTTTTTGTCCGGAATCTGAAAGCTACATATCGCCAGTCTATCCTTGGCTTTACCTGGGCATTGCTTCCTCCATTGGTTACCGCAGCACTGTGGATATTCCTACGTGAGAATAATGTCATGGTCACCCAGGCCACCGATATTCAGTACCCTGTATTTGTCCTTGTCGGAACCATTCTTTGGCAGGTATTTACCGAAAGTATCTTAGGGCCTCTCACCAGTATTACCTCTAATAAAGCGATGTTGGTAAAGATCAACGTTCCCAGGGAAGGTATTTTTCTGGGCGCCATATATCAGGTTTTGTTCAACCTGTTGATCAAAGCGGGTATGCTTGTGGTGATTTATTTTTTCTACAAGCAGCAGGTGGGTGGTTATATCGTATATGCACCTTTGGGTTTGGCAGCCATTGTACTGTTCGGATTTTCAATCGGCCTTTTACTTGCGCCCATCGGATTACTGTATACAGACATTCAGCGTGCCCTGGCTCTGTCTCTCCCTTTTCTTATGTACCTGACGCCTGTTGTTTATCCGGTGCCAACGAACAGCTTTTTTGCCAGCCTCATGAAGTATAATCCCATGGCCACCTTGATACCGGAAGTGCGGAATTTATGCGTCGGGCTACCCCTGGAAACACCGGGCAGGTTCATGATGTATACCGGTGTTGCCTTTTTCATTCTCATTTTCGGGTTGGTTGTGTACCGGGTGTCCCTGCCTGTGATTATTGAGAGATCGGGAAGTTAAATGGACAGGTGATCAATGGAAAACAACGATATACTGATTAAGGTAGACGGACTGGCGAAAAAATTCTGTAAGGATTTCAAGCATTCGCTGAAGTACGGTGCCATGGATATTTTTGGAAACCTCACCGGCACAAATGATACAACCAAATTAAGGAAGAAGGAGTTCTGGGCACTGGAAGATATCAGTTTCGAACTGCGCAGAGGTGAATGTCTGGGATTGATAGGTCATAATGGTGCCGGGAAATCCACTTTACTGAAAATACTCAATGGCCTGATCAGTCCGGATAAGGGCACCGTTACAATGAACGGCCGCGTGGGAGCCTTGATTGAACTGGGTACGGGTTTTAATCCCATCCTTACCGGGCGCGAGAATATTTATAACAACGGTGCGGTTCTGGGATTCAGCAGGAAGGAGATCGATGCGAAGATCGACGAGATCATCGACTTTGCAGAGGTCGGTGATTTTATTGATAGCCCGGTTCAGAATTATAGTTCCGGTATGCGGGTTAGACTGGGTTTTGCTGTGGCAGCTCAGATGGAACCTGATGTGCTCCTGATCGACGAAATACTTGCCGTAGGTGATGCCGGATTCAGAATGAAGTCTTTTGCCAAGATGCAGGAACTCATGTCCCGGTGCGCCATCGTTTTTGTGACGCATTCCATGGTACAGATCACCCGTGTGTGTACACATGCCATGTATCTTGAAGGCGGCAGGTGCAAGTTCTATGGGAACAATATGTTGCAGGCTGTGGAATTCTACTTTTCTCATTTTGATAAAGAGCATGCAAGTATTGAAACCGGTGGACATCAGGCCTCCGTGTCGAATATTCTTGTTACCGAGGACGGTGCCGGGGAAGTTGGTGTGATCCGGTACTTTAAAGATGTGTATGTGTCTTTTAACCTGCAGTTGAATGTGCCTGATGTCGCTTTTGTAGATGTGATGATGATGGTGATCGATAAAGACCTGAAGGGTGTGGGAATGATGGTAATACGAAGATTACCGGTCACCGAAAATTTTTCCGAGCAACTCAGGTGCCGGTTCAATAATTGTCTGGTTGACGGAAGCTATTATTTGAAGTTCAGCATCTATGAGTCACTGGACGAATCCGGACGCCAGGGTGCGCAGCTTTATTCTCTGGATATGGCTACCCGGTTCAAAGTGGTGGGCACACAGTTGATGACTTATGTTCCTGTTCATATCGACTGTTCATATGAAGTCGTCAATGAAGCCTGATCCGTCATTATGAATATTCTTTTCTTAGGACCCGATAAAAACCCCGTGTTGACCTATCTTCAGCAGACGGAAGATCGTGTGCTGCAATCAGAGGATATTGTCAGCAGCAATATGATCGGGAACGGAGAAGTCTTCCTTGTAAGTTATGGTTACCGACATATTATTACTCCTGATGTACTGGAGGCGGTCGGACACCGGTCGGTTAACCTGCACATATCATTGCTGCCCTATAACAGAGGAGCTGATCCTAATTTTTGGAGCTTTGTTGAAGATTCACCAAAGGGAGTGACCATTCACAGGATAGATAAAGGACTGGATACGGGTCCGGTTTTCATTCAAAAAGAAATATCTTTCAGCGACGAAAATACCCTGCGTACAACTTACGCAAGGCTGCATGAAGAAATTCAGCAGTTGTTTATATCTCATTGGATGGATATAAGAAACGGCATCTTGCATCCGAAGCCTCAACCGGCAGGCGGATCATATCACCGATCCAGTCAAAAGCAACAGCTCATTGATGATATTGCCAAAGTGTATCTGGACTGGGAAATCACAAAATTAAAACGCTATATCCACACAAAAATGAACCGGGTTAGCTAGTCAAAAGTATATTTGCAAACCATTAAGCATGAAAATCAATACGGCATGTTAAATAACA
>JAGQZQ010000132.1 GCA_020435415.1 Flavobacteriales bacterium | reverse complement strand
CAACACAGAGTACACAAAGGACACAGAGCAATCCTGTAATGAAACACCTCCGTGTAACTCTGTGAGACCTCTGCGAAACTCCGTGTGAAAACCAAACACGTATACAGCAAAAAAATTCCAACACAGAGTACACAAAGGACACGGAGCAGACCAGCAATGAGATACCTCCGTGTAACTCTGTGAGATCTCTGTGAAACTCGGTGTTAAAATAACTAGCACAAAATGCACGAAACAATTCCGTCATAAATATCATATTTGAGGTCCCGCTTGTATTCGCGACCTTTACCCCGTTTACATGAGACACACCATCATATCCGTCATCCGGAAAGACCGGACGTTCATCATTTCAGCCCTTGCCCTGTTCGTGCTGATGCTGGTCATGGAGAACGTCAACGGGCGTTTCTGGCTTTATGACTTTAAGGTGATGTACGCTGCAGCTGATGCACTCATCAACGGCAAGCAGGTCTATGGGATACCCTTCGGACTTGATACCGGCTATTACAAATACTCCCCGGTCACCCTCATCTTCTTTATCCCTTTCGCCCTTCTTCCCTACCCGATCGCAAGTGTGCTGGATTTTCTGATGATTGCCATGAGCATCATCGCCCTCATCCTTTTATTGGTGAGGCTAACAAACAAACGCATCTTCCGGGCTGAGACATACAGTCAGGGCGTATTGTTCGCCATCCTGGCCTGCGTGATTGTGCACCTCGTAAGGGAGCTGCATCTGGGCAATACCAATATATTCCTGATGCTATTTCTTACGCTTGGCTTATACTTTACCTTAAAAGAAAAACCCTGGTTAGCCGGCATCCTCCTTGCGATAGCCATCCTTACCAAACCCTATTTCATACTGGTTTTGTTACCCCTGGTTCTTCACCGGAAATTCAAAGTGGTGTTGGGTACTTTGGTGACCATGGGCGGACTGGCAGGGATATTCATATTGGCAACCGGGATCACGAAAGGCAAGGAATTATTTACCGACTGGGTCCGGGCCATGGGTGCGCACTCAGGATACCTGGCCAGCAACCATACCATCTCATCGCTTTTGCATCAATACACGGGCATCACGCTGCCCCTTTCATTTTCCTTCTACATGCTGGGCGGAGCACTGATACTATTATTCGTTACATTTTGGTGGACGACAAAAGGAAAAACGCCATCGCCCTCAGACCTTCTCGTCCACTACTTCGCCGGCGTCGCCCTGGTGCCCAATATCCTCATTACCGACACAGAACACTTCCTGTTTTCCATCCCTTTGATCACCCTACTGGTCCTATATCTCTTTCACAAAAGAAATACCCGCCTTACGGTGCTGTTCGCGGTCATCTTCCTTCTTTATGGCGGCAATATCACCGACCTGTGGGGCAAGAGCTTGTCGATGACGCTGGACAACTGGGGATTGCTGGGTGTTGGCAATCTGGGGGTGATTGTCGGGGCGATGGTTGTTGGGTTGAAGGTAGGTAGTAGGCAGTTGGCAGGAGAATGTCATTAGACAGTAGAAAATTCTATTCTGCCAATGGATTTTAGAAATTAGATAAAAGACATTAGAGATTAGAACATTGACCGCTTTGACCAATAAAGAATATCAATCCGAAACGTATGGATAATATTATATACTATACAGATCCCTCGCTGCGCTTCGGGATGACAGGATTAAGAGGTCAACGAAAAGATAAAAGCACGCGATTGGGTTATTTAAATCATCAATATGTCAATCGCGTGCTATTATTTTTTTCCACGTTAGACACAACGGTCTTGTCATCCCGAAGCGCAGTGAGGGATCTATCATTGCACAATGTCTTTTTCCTAATGTTTATTTTCCTTTGTCTAGTGTCTAATTTCTAAAATCCATTTTCTAACCTCTAATGTCTTTTGTCCAACATCTAACATGAGAACGCCCATCCATCTAACCATCCTGTGTTTAGCAGTAGCACCTGCATTATGCCCTGCGCAGAGCTGTGACCAGATGAACCTGCAGTTGGAGGCTGACATTCCAAGCGATTGCGGTCACCTTATGGTTACGATGACCCATGACACCAAAGACCGGCCCTACCTGTATGTGGCACATAAAGAATCGGGGGTAAGCATCTATGACATCAGTGCACCCCAGACCCCGACGCTGGCCGCCAATGTTCCGTTAACCTTGCTGGATTCCCTTCAGGTCATGAGCCTGTCACAAGATGGTGATTACCTCTACCTCGCCACAGGCACACACTTTAACGATACCGAATACTCCGGCATGGCTATCATCGATGTATCTGATCCTACCAACCCTGTGGTAACAGACCTATGGCATCACCCCACCGGAACCGGCGGCAGCGGCATTGTGCGGGTGGAAGGAGACATTGCCTATCTCGGCGCCATGAAGAACGGGCTGGTTTTGCTGGACGTTTCAAACAAAGACAGCATCGCCTTTCTCTCCGAAATTATACCGGATATCAACTGGCCGGTAAACAACCCCAATGCAGACCTGTACAATGCCCGCGGCATGGAAGTGATCAATGGCATTGTATACCTGTGCTATGATGCCGGTGGCGTGCGGGTGATCAACTGCACGGATCCGAAAGCGCCGGTGGAAACCGGAAGGTTCTGCAACCCGGTCATGTACACACCCATAAATCGGCCAAGGGCTTACAACAACATCGTGATCAACAATAACCTGGCCTATGTAACGGTCGATTACTGCGGTGTGGAAGTGTGGGACATCTCGGATACATCCGCCATGACCCTGGAAGGATGGTGGAATCCGTACAATTGTCCGAACAACAACTGGTTCACCAGTCCGAGCCATGCCAACGAGATCCACCTGGACGCCCAATGCAACAAACTGTTTGTATCCACCGGGAAAAGCGACCTGATCGTGCTTGACCTGTCTTCAGGCCCCACCCAACCCGATTCATGCACCACATACGGAGGAACAGGAAACGGCATCGGCACCTGGGGGGTAAGCATTTACAACGAGTTTGCCTACCTCTCCTATGTCTGCACCCTTGGCGTCCCCTTTGCATCCAACTGGTCAGGGGTGAAAATATTGAGGAGTCCCTGGTGCACCACCTCCACCCCGGAGTCTTACCCGGATCTCATGGAGATATCCGTCTTCCCGCAACCCGCCAGCCGGGACATCACGGTTTCAATGCCCGCAAGCAATGCCACATTCTCCCTGATCAGCATCAACGGAAGTGTGGTCAGTGCCGGTGAAATAGATGGTGAATCTGAAAGCATCGATGTATCCGACCTGGAGCCGGGGATCTACTTCCTGCACCTGTCAACGGGTGACTCCGATATCTGGAAAAAGATCGGTGTTATCCGGTAGTCCGGTTCTCAATCACCCCTGAAATTCTTGTTTAAATAAACTTAACATACACCAGTGGCCAAATCACGCCCCCTACTTTGCTCCTACTCCCGAATTTTCTACCTTCGCCCGACCAAAAATCCAAAAGCAAGTAAGATGAAAACGTATTCAAAGTGGGTCGTCCTTTGTGCATAGGCGACGATGCTGGCATGTGGCAGCGGACCGGAAGAAAGTGCACAAAGCGCAAAAGTATACGCCACCCCCAAAGAATTTCTCGACGAATTCGACCAGAAGTTTCAGGACCTGTATACCAAAGCGCAGGAACAAGAGTGGCTTCTCAACACCCATATTGTGGATGGGGACACCCTGACAGAAAAGCGTCAGCAGGCTGCCATGGAAGCACTCTCCGGCTACCTCGGAAGTGATGAAGTGGTGAATGCCGCCAAAGGTTTTCTCGAGAAGAAAGATTCCCTGACACCGCTCGAGGTGAGACAAATGGAAGCCATCCTCTACATGGCCGCTTCCTCACCTGCCTCCGTGGCCAACATCGTGAAAGCCAAGATCGCCGCCGATGCAAGACAAACCACAAACCTGTTCAAGTTTACCTACACTTTGAATGACAAGGAGGTCTCCACGAATCAACTGGACTCCATCCTTGCTCATTCCACCAACGAAACGGACCTACGTCAGGCCTGGGAAGCGAGTAAGACCGTTGGTAAGGTGTTGAAAGATGGTGTGGACACCCTCAGACTCCTCCGCAACCAATGCGTGCAGGCCCTGGGTTACAAAGACTATTTCGCATACCAGGTTTCCGAATATGGCATGAGCACCGATGAGATGAAACAGCTCTGCAACCAAATGGTCGTTGACCTGTGGCCGTTGTACAGGGAGCTTCACACCTGGGCACGCTATCGCCTGGCCAAACGTTTCAACGCACCTGTACCGGATATGACCCCTGCCCACTGGCTGCCAAATCGCTGGGGACAAGCCTGGGGTGACATCGTCAGCGTGGAAGGCCTGGATGTGGATGGTGCCCTGAAAGACAAAGAACCCAGCTGGATCGTTGAAAAGGGCGAGGACTTCTACATGAGCCTCGGCTTCCCGAAACTGCCCGAGGTGTTCTACGAAAAGTCAAGCCTCTACCCTGCTCCTGCGGATGCCGGATACAAGAAGAACAACCATGCCTCCGCATGGCACATCAACCTCGAGCATGATGTACGTTCCCTGATGAGTGTGGAGTCCAACGCCAGATGGTGGGGAACCACGCTTCACGAGCTGGGGCATATCTACTACTTCCTTGCCTACAGCACCCCCGAAGTTCCGATTACCCTGCGCAATGGCGCCAACCGCGGATACCATGAGGCACTTGGAAGTCTGATGGGCCTGGCCGCCGTGCAAAAGCCCTTCCTGGTAAACTTCGGTCTGGCAGATGCCAACGCGAAGACCGACGACATCCAGATCCTCCTGAAGGAAGCTTTGGAGAACGTGACTTTCATTCCATGGAGTGCGGGTGTGATGACTTTCTTTGAACACTATCTGTATTCTGAGAACCTTCCCAAGGACCAGTTCAATGCACGCTGGTGGGAATACAAGAAGAAGTACCAGGGCATTGTCCCTCCGTCCGACCGCGGGGAAGACTACTGTGATGCTGCTACCAAGACACACATCAACAATGACGCGGCACAGTATTACGACTATGCCATCTCCTACATCCTGATGTACCAGTTCCATGACTACATCTCCAAGAACATCCTGAAACAGGATCCGCATGCCACCAACTACTATGGCAACAAGGAAGTCGGTGCCTTCATCGGAAACATGATGAAGACCGGTGCCACCATCGACTGGAGAGAGCATCTTCAGCAAGCCATCGGAAGCGAGCTGAGCGCCAAACCCATGCTGGAATATTTTGCCCCGCTGATGGACTGGCTGAAAACCCAGAACAAAGGCAGGACTTACACTTTGCCCGAGCAACTGTAACATCCTTCCTTACATCATCCCATCCCTGCCGGACATTGACCGGCAGGGATTTTTTTTGCCTGGAATGTGTTGTATGAAATGCGCTTTATCAACCAAAGTGCTGCAAGACCTTACATCATGCGGAATCCGGCGGGTTATTTTCTGACTTTAGTGTATAAAACTTATCATGATGAAGAAAATCGTATTGGGTCATCTTACACACAAAGGACGAACGATGATCCGGTTGGATTTTGACTACGACGTGGAACTGATCGCATTGGCCAGGATGATTGACGGCGCCGGGTGGAGCCGTACCCACCGGTGCTGGTATGTGGAAAACAACCGGGAGAACCTGAAGAACATTTTCGCGGTATTCAGAGGAAAAGCATGGATAAATTCAGAAGGATTCTTTAGTAGAACACCTGCAAGTCAAAAGGAAAAAGAAGATAGACATAAGACTGGACGCAAGCCAGGGAATGAATCTCTTCGGTCTCTTCCTCCTTTGGAGAATGATACAAAAGAAAGCCTGATAAAATTCAGAGGCTGGATGCAGCAGCGACGCTATGCGGAGAATACCATTGCCACCTATCTGGACGGTCTCACCTCATTTCTCAGATTTCATGCCGGAAAGCCGTTGCGGCAGATTAACAAGGATGATGTAATCCGTTTCAACAAAGAATACATTCTGGCGCGTGAATATTCGATATCCTATCAAAGCCAGGTAATCAATGCGGTGAAACTGTACTTCTCAAGGATGGAGGACAGGGCATTGAACGTAGATGAGATTGAACGCCCCAGGAAGGAGTGGAAATTACCGGACATACTGTCTACTGAGGAGGTGGCATCCATTCTCAACGCATTGGAAAACAAAAAACATCGTTGCATGCTTGGGCTGATATATTCTGCAGGTTTGCGCAGAAGTGAATTATTGAAGATGGAGATCGGAGACATAGACAGTGACCGTATGCTGATCAAGATTAGGGCAGCCAAGGGAGCGAAGGACAGATACGTGCCTTTGAGCAGACATATATTAAGCTACCTGAGGGACTATTACAAACAATACAAACCAGAAAAACGTCTGTTTGAAGGACAGAAAGGTGGCTCATACAGCGCAACTAGTCTGGCCCGCATCCTGAGGAAAGGCATGCGTTTGGCCGGTATCACAAAACGCGCTACCTTACACACGCTGCGGCACAGTTATGCCACGCATCTGCTGGAAGCAGGCACAGATTTACGGTATATACAGGAATTACTCGGGCATAAGAGCAGCAAGACAACGGAAATATATACACATGTAAGCAAAAAAGAATTGGGCCGGATAAAAAGTCCGTTTGACAACCTGAAACTGGATAAAAAACATGACGAACCGCCAACCTAAAAAGAGCACATGTCTAACCAAAACGGAGAAACATGTACACTTTTTTGGTATGA
>JAGQZQ010000131.1 GCA_020435415.1 Flavobacteriales bacterium | reverse complement strand
TTTTAACACGGAGTTTCACAGAGATTGCACAGAGTTACACGGAGGTGTCTCATTGCAGGTCTGCTCTGTGTCCTTTGGGTACTCTGTGTTGGATTTTTTTGCGGTATATCGTGTTTGGTTTTCACACGGAGTTTTACAGAGGTCTCACAGAGTTACACGGAGGTATTTCATTACAGGATTGCTCTGTGTCCTTTGTGTACTCTGTGTTGGATTTTTTTGCGGTATATCGTGTTTGGTTTTAACACAGAGTTTCGCAGAGGTCGCACAGAGTTACACAGAGGTGTTATGTGTGATGAACTTCACGGCGGACATTGATGCGGATCAATTCATTGGCTGATGTTTTGGGATAGCTTTAAACCTATGAACCAAATTAAGAATCAATTATCATGATCAAACAGACAAGTACATTACGCAAAGACACGCTGGTGGTAGAGCTGAGCGGATATCTCATCCAAAAGGAGATCGCATCTCTGGAACCCGAAATGAAAGCGATTGAAAAAGAATTCGGATATGTAAACCTATTGGTGTCCCTGCTGAATGTCAAAGGGGAATCATTGGGTGCACTGATGGAGGAGTTGCGGCTTGGCTTGAAACACTGGAACCAGATTCATAAAGTGGCTTATATCGGCGATAAGGATTGGCTGAAGGCCCTGGTGAAGCTGGACAACGTCTTTGTGAAGTTTAAGGAGAAGTATTTCGATGTACCTGAAATGAACGAGGCATGGGATTGGCTTGGAGAAGAAGATAAAGGTGGTAATGCCGGTTGATAAGGAATCAAGTCACCATGTTTCGGTTTGTGTACGAGGCTTTATCGAACTCATACACATTCATGGATACCACGGGTACATCAGGAAATAACTCCTTCAGGGCGCTCACTACCATGTCAGAGAGCGCCCTCTTTTGTTGGTCCGTTCGCCCTTCCATGATATGGGCAAAGACGTGAATGAAGTCCTCCTTTTCATTTACCGTGTAATAGTGTTTATACGGTGCCAGCCTCACCTTGATTCCGCCGGGTCCGCTCTCTGCAAACAACCCGCTTGCAAATGCTGTATGGTTGATAAGGCCCATGATCTCGTCCGGAGACTTTTGTGTCAGGATGGATTCGGAGCAGTCGACGATGAAGTGAGGCATAGGAGAGAGTTAAGAGTTAAGAATGAAGAATGAAGAATGAAAATCTGACGTGTCACTGGTAAACAGAGGAAAGCCCCGTAGGGGTGGTGTCTTCGTAAAACTGTATATCATTATGCCTTTGAGTCCCGGAGGGGTGGCATCTTCGTAGAACCGAGTGTCATTATGCCATTCAGCCCCGTAGGGGTGATATCTTCGTAGAACCGTGGGCGTTATGCCTTTGAGCCCCGAAGGGGTGACATCTTCGTAGAACTTTTTGTGATTACCGTTATTCATTTAGCTTTTTGATGACATTTGATAGGATCTTCAGCTTGTCAAAGATAAGCAGGATAAAGAATGCAGAGAAGGTACACAGGACAACGATGAGTATGAACTGAAGATAGAACTTGACGGTCCACTCGAATGCCACTTTCAGTCGGTGCATAAAACTGATAGGGACCGGTGGACGGCCTTCTATCAGGGAGTAACGGACTGTGCAGAATTCATTCTCTTCATCAAAATCGCCCAACTGTACGCCCAGGTCCTGCAGTTGCGACTCAATTTCCAGGATGCGGTTTTGCAGATTGATGAACTCATCGATCTGACCTTGTCTGCCCGTGAGTTCCAGCAGACTGGTGCGGATCTTTTCCAGGGATACCTTTTTTGCATTCAGTTTGTTGAATTCATTGGTCTTGTCCACCTTGGTCACTTCTGCAGAGCGAACCATCCCTATCTTTCTGATGAAGTGATCAAAGGCATCGAACTTATCCGGTTGAACACCGATGGATACATGCCACTCGCGGTTGCCTTTGCTGCCAGCATTGTTCTCATACTGGATGATTGCATTGTATTGTTTGATGGTATCCAGGATCGTTTTTTTGTCCTTTCCAAAATTCTCCGACTTGGCTTTGACCTCCGATGTTTTCTCATATTTCTGGTCGATGTCGTAATGGGTGGCGCCACCCTCGGTTGCGACAGCCACGTCTCCTGCCACTTCAACATGGCTCTTGGTGTATCCGTATTTTGAACTGGCGTAATTTCTTTTGGTCATGCCATCGTCAAAGAATGACCCGAAGTATTCGTGATCTCTTTCCTTGAATTTACTGGTATAGCCGTATATCAGACGGAATACAAACAGCACGGCAAATCCGATAAGAAAGGCAAATGTGATCCGCCAGATCTTTCCTTTAATGTTGATTTTCATAATGGTAAACGCGGAGTTTTTTAATGATTGAAACGAAATGTGCGGAATTCTATTTTTTTATCCAGCCAATAATAACATAATTATTGTTCACTTGATACATTACCAAATGCCAGCTGCCTTCTGTATTCAATATAACCACTTTTTGATCAGTGATGGTTACGACCTGGTTTCCAATCAACTCTTCTGATGTACACGGATCAATCTGGATTTCGTTGTTTTCCGTGGGAGAGGACCTTATAATACCCGACATTAATTCCAATCTGCTGTTATCTCCAAAACTTAACCGGGTGTCTTGATGATAGGAGAGTGTCTTTGACATGATGGCCCCGTTCCGGCTGATAACGACAAATTCAAATTCAGAAAAATACGCACAACAGCAGGCGGGTCTGTATATGCATACCAATGACATTTCAGCATCAGGAAATACTTGTGTCACTTGGCCATATGCATTGAAAGCCGGTTCGATGGAATCATTGCGATTGATATAAATGGTGGTTTCTCCTGAAACCGAACCACATGGTGCGGAAAATATCAAATCCTGTTTTCCATCATTGTTAAGATCTTTAACGTGCCATGTGTTTTTATCGCCGCTAAACGTGCATGGCGGGACTACCTGTTTAAGCAGGTAAAACCCGGAAGAGTCCAGTTCTATGGCAATGGTATCTGTCAATACTTTTTTGTCCAGCGTATGATCACCGGTTGTTTGACTGAACCCCAGATATGGGATTAGCAATAATAATGAAATCAGGTGCCGCATTAATTCTACGAAGATTTCACCCCTATGGGGCTTAATGGCATAACAACACACGGTTCTACGAAGATGTCACCCCTACGGGGCTTTCCTCTGTTTACTGGTGACACGTCCATTTTTCATTTTTATTCTACGAAGATGTCACCCCTCCGGGGCTGAATGGCATAACGGCACACGGTTCTACGAAGATGCCACCCCTCCGGGGCTTAATGGCATAATGACATACGTTTCTAAGAAGATGTTACCCCTACGGGGCTTTCCTCTGTTTACTGGTGACACGTCCATTTTTCATTCTACGAAGATGTCACCCCTACGGGGCTCAATGGCATAACAACACACGGTTCTACGAAGATGTGACCCCTTCGGGGCTTTCCTATGTTTACCAATCTTTAATCTTTAATCCTTAATCCTTCATTCTTAACTCTTAACTCTTCATCCTTCGTTTTTCAAACAACCCCTTTTCCCAAATACGCCCTGAGCTTCGGCGGAATATCCCTGCGGATCACAAGGTTCTTCAGTTGCCATGCTTCTTCTTCGCCGGATGGTTCTTTCAGGAATTTCACTTCCTTGCCTTCTTTGGCGGCCACTGGTTCACCGTTATGATAAAGGATGCGGTTGCTGTAGATCGACGCAACGCGCCGACCGTTGGTGATGATGCCTGTCAGGTTCAACGGGTCTGCGGCACTGAGGGTGATATACTGATCGCCTTCTGCCTGGCGTACCTTTCTGAGCAGAGGAATGGCTTCCGGCAAGGCGTACTGTTCTCCCCAAAGACCTTCCACGAATCTGCCGCCACGAATTTCGCCGCGGGCTTCCATGATACGGTAAATCTTAACAAGGTCCCTCCATGCGGGCATGCCGGCTTCCCTGTCGGCCAGTTTGCGGCAGACCACACCATAGCGGCGCAGCAGCACCCGGGCCATTTTTTCATGGAGATGCGACGACTTGATCGGATCGACATCTTTGTGTAATAGAGACCATCTGCCGGCATGTTCCAGGGAGAAGGTCATGGCCTTTTTGGTATTGCGTCTTCCACGCGTGGCTTTGTCTGGGATCAACAATGCCCTGATGCCTGTGAAGCTGTCGGATGTGACCCAGCCCTGTGCCACCAGTTCCTGGATGGCGTTGTTGGCTTCTGAGGGCAGCAGTCCGGCATGTTCCGCCAGGCTTCCGAAAAAGTCCGCGCCACGCTTACGGAGTACGTCCAGCATTTTGGCCGCATGATCGGAAAGCTGGGATTCGTCGCTTTGATTGGATACCCGCCAATACGAGATCTCGCTTCGGCCTACCAGGGCGATGGGTGTGGTTTTGATGGGGCCACGCATGGTTTCCGGCTGGCTGTTTACCCTGAACTTACCCCATACGGTCATACCCGACATGCATAGAACATCAAGCCAGAGGTAGTCATAATCTTTGATTCGTGCCGGCAAAATGTCTCCCTCCCAGGCTGCAGCCTGGGCTTCATATCCTTCCAGTCTGCTTAAGGTATCGCGCAAGGCATCGGGACCTTCGGAGCGGTGATCGCTTCCGATGTTGTGCCACCTGAAAAGGAAGCGCATGAACGCCATGGCGGACACCGGTTCTATTTCTTTCCGGAGTTTGTTCAGGGTATATCGGTGAATCCGGGCCAGCAGTCTGCGTTCGCACCACTCTTCCTCTTCGCAGCCGGGCGTGAACTTACCACGGAACACAAAGCCGTCGTTCTCCAGGGCAAGCAGTGCCTGGTTGATCGCACTTTCATCAAGCCCCATGGGAATGGCCAGCATGGCGGGCAGGGTGGGGCCCATGATCTCCATGCGTCCCCTGACAAATTCGGTGAGGGCATCATTTCCTGAGCTGGCGAACTCTTCCGCTAATTCTTCCGGAATATGTATTTCCTGATTGGTCAGGCCTTCCGGCCAGATAAGCAGTGCTTCCGGAAGTCGTTCCGTAGCTACCCATAATTTCTCTCCCGGGGTGTTGATGATGGCAGCTCTTCCGGTATCCACCAACGACTGGAATAAGCCTTCCCATTTTCTGGCTTTTCCTTCCGAATCACTCATGAACCCGGCTAACACCAGGGCGTCATGAAGTTCGTCAGGTTGAGTCGCTTCAGGCCAGGCTTCCCGTCGCACATTGTCAATCGCCACCTGGTCCAGCATGCCCATCTCACGTGCTTCAGCAGGATCTATCCATCTGCGCATGCGAATGGCATTGGTACGTCGTTCTTCCGCCGGCGCATTGTCCAAAAAGGCATAGGGGCGGGCATTGAGTATTTCCTGGGAGATGGGGGAAGGCTCTTTGAGGTCACATGCGATCATGTTGACTTCCTTCTTCTCTATCTTTTCCAGCAGTGCTTCCAGGCTCTCGATATCCATGGCTTCGGTGAGGCAGTCATGGATCGTTTGATGGACCAACGGATGATCCGGGATCTCCCGGTCGCCCTGAATGTTTTCAAAACAAGCCAACTGGTCCGGAAAGACGAGGGCTACAAGGTCCTCCGCCTGCATCCGCTGGATTTGTGGCGGGACTTTGCCTTTGGAAGTTCTGCGCAGGAGGGCCAGCGCCCGTGAAGCGTTCCATCGCCACCGCACTTCAAACATGGGTGCATCGAACAGCGCCTGGATAAGGATATCACGCACCACGTTTTTCTTCAGGTATTGAAAAACCTCAGCCAGGGGAAAGCTATGGGTGGATCCCAGGGAGAGCACAATGGCATCTTCGTTGGCTGCCGCCTGCAATTCGAAATTGAACTTCTTACAGAACCGTTTCCGGAGAGAAAGTCCCCACGCCTTGTTGTGACGGCTTCCGAACGGACTGTGTACCACGAGATGCATGTCACCCGCTTCATCAAAGAATCGTTCCAGGACCAGGTTGTTCTGGGAAGGGATAACGCCCAATGCGGCCTTTGATGCGGCAATGTACATCACGATCTGATCTGCGGCGGCAGGCTCCAGATCGATCTCCCCGGTGAGGTATTGCAGGGCAGGTTGCTTCCATGCTTCATTCTGTTCCTGACTGCCTTCCGCATCGATCGGTGGGATGTCTTCTACCGGTCCGATCAGTTCGGCCACCTCTTCTCTGAACCGGGAAACGGCCTGTGACAATTCCGGCGTGCGACCTGCGGCTTCTCCGAACCAGAACGGGATGGTGGGAGGGAGGCCATCGGCATCTTCAACGCGCACGCGTCCGGTCTCAATCCGCAACATGCGCCAGGTTTTATTGCCCAGCTGAAAAATATCTCCCGGTAAACTTTCAATGGCGAAGTCTTCATTGAGTGTTCCCACGAACACACTGCCCGGCTCCTCGAGTACATCAAATTCAAAATTGTCGGGAATGGCGCCACCGGATATCATGGCGGTCAGGCGGGCCCCTTTCCGGGCTTTCACTACTTTGTTTATGCGGTCATGGTGCAGGTAAGCGCCGCGTCTTCCTTTGCGTGTGGTGTATCCCTCGCTCAGCATCCGAAGAACATCCCGGTACATCTTTGTGTCCAGGTTGCGGTAGGGATAGGCGCCTTTGACCAATTCGTATAACTCCGCTTCTTCGTAGTCGCCGCAAGCCACTTCGGCTACGATCTGCTGACACAGGATGTCCAGCGGTTCTTCCGGCATG
>JAGQZQ010000130.1 GCA_020435415.1 Flavobacteriales bacterium | reverse complement strand
AAATGATCAATTGCCAGAATAATAGACCTGTCAATCACTTAAAACATGCTTTGGCTGACTAAGTGGTCAACGCGTTAGTAGTTAGTAGGCAGTAGGCAGTTCCGGCGGTGTCTGTTTTTCGGGGCACACAAATCCCCGCCCCATCTCAAGTTACGCAGGATTCATAAGCGATATGTGATAATGTGGTGTGTCATCTTACCAAGGTGCTTTTTTACATGAAGTTTATTTGGAAAGAATATGGCAATGGATGGCTATAACCCATGTGGCAATTTCTCAGAATGAAGGATGTAAAAGGTGTTAAAGCTTGACCTGGATTGTCATGTACACGCTTCTTCCGTCGGAGGGGATGATCCCGGGACCAGGGTAGCCGTCCGCACGCCTGGTGAAATACATGGCATTGGCCATGTTGTTGATCCCGGCGGCAACCATGAAACGGTTTCCGCAATATTTTAACGAAAGGTCCATCACAGAGTATGCAGGAATAATGCCGTTCACGGCGTTGGAAGTTCGCACGGCATTGGTGGCATCTGTATAATGTTCGCTGGTATAGGCATACTGCCAGGTGGCTTTCAGTTTCTTTGCGCTGAACGTTAAGCCTGTCTTTAAAATGGCTGAAGGAACCAATTCAACTTTTTTATGATCAAATGCCGCTTCCCTGCTGTGGATGTATCGGGCGTCAAGAAGGGTGGCGTTGATGAATACCGCCAACCCGGCTTTTGTATCCTCACCTTTCCAGACCCGTAATACGTCTACTTCTGCAAATGACTCTGCACCGTAACACCTCGAATCGGCGATGTTGGTACGGAAGCGGTAGGTGTTAAAGTTAACACTGTCTACCATGATCAACGATCCGATGCGCCGGTTATACCCGATCAGAAAGAGGCTCAGGTCATAATTGAACACTTTCCGTACATGACCTCTGAGGCCCAAATCGGCACTGTACCCCTTTTCATCCTTTAATTCGGGGTCTACTTTCAGGTTGGGGTTGACAATGCGCATATCATTGAAGTTGATCGCCCTGTAGTTTTGGGAAATGCTGCCATACCATTCCGTGGCTTCATTCGGTTTATGACTGATGCCAATGCCGGCCAGTATCAGGGATCTGGAATCTGAGCGTTCATCATTTATCTTTTCCTGGTAGATAATGTTGCCGGCGAGGTCGCGGTTTTCTTCTCTGTAATAACCGGATGCGGCGGTATGAATATATTCGGCCCTGACTCCCGGGATGATAGAAGTGTTGGGATTTATGTAGAAGATGTTTTCTGCAAACAGGGCCACGTTCCGGCTGGGGAACTGATAATCCGAATGCTCGAGGTTTTCCGGATGCAGGTATTTGAAGTCTGCATCCGATCCTTTACTACCGTATCCCTGGAGTCTTTCTGTGAAGCCCTGGTAATACCGGCCACCCAGTAAAACAATGCCATTCTTCCCGAATATTTTATAACGATGAAGCAGTCGGGTTTCATGACCTGCATTGGTATAATGGTCGGTCAGGAGGTCTCTCTCGGTCATGGGATCTGCACGATTGATCAGTCCGAGGAATCCGAGGGCATCACGACCTGCAACCAGGCCGAAGTTTCGCATGTTGAGTTCGGTGTTCGGACTCAGTTTGTAGTCGATCGTGAGGGCCATTAAGTTCCAGTTTACCCTGAACCAGTTGCGACTGCGTATGGATTGGCGAGGATTTTCTTCGAACATCTGGTCCGTAAGCCCTCCCGGTTGCCTGGTGAGGTAGCGCATGTAGGTGTATTCCGCTGTGAGGGTTAACCGTGGACCGGCCGCATAGTGCACAGCTGCATACGTGGTATGGGATTGAAATTCGGAGTGAGGCCTCCAGCCGTTTCCGGTTTTGTATTGATGAAAGGCGTAGTAGTTCAATTTGCGAACGGTTCCTCCGACTGAATGAAAGGCGCTGTATAGCCCGAATGATCCTACGGTTTGGCTGGACAGAAATTCTACCTTCTTCTCCGTAGATCCCCTTTTCATTCTAAAATTCACCATGCCACCGAATTGCGTGCCATATTGTAAAGATGCGGCGCCACGCACGATCTCGATGCGTTCCAGGGCCTCGGCAGGAGGGGTGTAATAACTTTCCGGATAGCCAAGGGCATCGGCGCTGATGTCATATCCGTTCTGGCGTGTGTTGAAATTTGATGTCCTGTTGGGGCTCAGTCCACGTCCACCGATACCAAGCTGAAGTCCGGCGCCATCGCTTTCCCAGATGTTCAATCCCGGTACCCTGGAATAGATTTGCCTGCTGTTGTTGGTTGCCAGATTAGCGGGTACTTCATCCAGGGTGATGACCTCGCTTTTTTTACCGGCGTAAATGGACGTACCTTCAACCGCTCTTAACCGGCCAATACCCAGGGCGTGGTTTTCATTTCCCGTGATGGTGATGGTTTCCAGGTTTACATGCAGACTGTCCATTTTAATATTGATGATCGTATCACCTGTAACAACTACAGGTAGCGAACGGGTCTGCAATCCGGGTGATGCAACGGAGATGGTGTAGGACCCCGTTGAAATGTTTGTCAGAATGAATGTGCCGCGATGATCTGTTTGGGTGTTGTGCCACCCGGGCGTCATAACAACCTGTGCGCCTGTAACGGGATTTCCGTTGGAGGAAACGGTGAGGGTCCCGCTCACAGATGCATGGTGTTGTGCCAGCCCGGTGGATCCCAATGCCAGCAAAAGGATGCCTGTTGCTATGGTAGGGATCATCTTCATGGCATCGGGGTATAAGGCAGGATCCAATGTTTGGGTCGGAAGGATTCGCTTTCGGCGGCGAGGTTTACCGAGTGGTCAATAAAGGTCCGGCTTCCACTGCCGTTCAGTGTGGCATAGCTTTCCACCCGCACGTGAGGATCAGCCATGCCTTTTTCGCGATAAACGTTATGAATGTGATGGGCGAACTGGAGAATCATATCCGGCTGTGTGGCCATCATTTTCTCCTGGTTACGGGTGAGATAGTCGTTGTTATTCACCTCACTCTCACGACCTGATGCTCCATCCCTGACATAAAAAAAGGCGGTACCAGCCTTTTCCATCAACATCACCCGCCAGGAAAAGCGGTAACCCTGTTCCGTCCAGAACAAATTTCCTGGATATAATAAGAAACGCCAGGGGAGAAGCACCTGGATGGTGAAATGGATCACCATCAGGGCCATGATCCAGCGATGGTTACGGCTGATACCCAAGGATGCTCCGGATGCCGGTGATATGTTTTTTACCGGAATAAAACGTCTCCACAGACGGATAAGCCTGAGATGAAAATCTTCCGGGAAGAAGATCAACGTCGAGAAGATCATGACATAGGGGAACATGCCTATGGGAAAAAGCCATGCGGTTAATGCATGGAAGATGATGACAAACATATAGGCAGCGGGTCGTGTGCGGGCATTCCATAGGAAGAAGACGATGAACAGGTCGTATGCAGCCCCGAACCAGCTGAATACATAAGCGGTCCATTCCTGCGTAAGGAAAGATCCTATCAAAGGCAGATGGCTATGAGCGGGCAGCCAGATCTTAAGGGGCATGGCATTGAATAGCCAGTCGCTGTTCAGCTTGGCAATGCCTGCATAAATATATACGATGGCCAGTTGCCACCGGATCACATCCACCATCCATGTTGGAACACGCTCCAGGAGAAGGGCCGGATTCAAACGTACATCAACGGAGAAATACCTGTTGGCAGGCAGGAAGATGAGCAGGAAATTGATGATGCTTATGAAGTAATAGTGGTTGAGGTAATTTGTCTTATCTATCAACTCCACATAGGTGAACGTGATAAAGGAAACGATTACGGCAAAACGATAACGCCAGCCTATCATCACCATCAGGTAACTGATTGCCATGATTGTAAACACCGCATACATGCCGGTCGCATCCAAAGGCTTTACCCATTCAAAACCGAAATACGGGAAATAAAATCCGGGTTTGATGTATTGTTCGTAGACCCACCCTTTGAGTATAAAACGCACGGTAGCGATGGTCATGACCGCGCCGAAGATCACCCGGAAGATGGCCAGCGGAGCAATGTGCACCGGATCTTTTATCTGATATCTCTGGAGGGTGAGTGACATGGTTTAGTCCCCGTCGTTGTCCTGATACGTGATTAAAATACCCAGCGCCGAAGGCATATCTGTTTTGAATAAGACCAGCAGTTTCTGCAATTCGGTATAGGCAGCGTCTACGGTGGCAGACTGGTTCACGACGGCATCAGAGAGCGGATCAGGTATGGCTGCCAGGGCTGTTCGGGCTTTGTTGATCTGGGCCTGAATGGCGTCAGACAACATGCTCCCGTTGTAGTTTGCCTTGAGGAGAGTGAGATAGTCGTCCAGCCCCAACCCGTTTGTGCCAGCGTTTCCTTTGCCCAGATAAATACTTTCAAATGCGCTGAGATGTGCCTGTGCAAGGTCCATTGAAAAACCGCTGTAATATCCCTGCACCTTTTCGGGTAGCGGGGTGCCCAGGGACATCTTTCCGGACGGGATGCCGATCTCATAATTCTTGAGGATCTCGAAATCGTAGTTCAGTTGGTTTACCAGCAAACCTGTAGAACTGCCTACACTTGTGCCGTCGTTTGAGGTGAACGTATTCAGATAATTCCCACTTCCGGTCCATTGGTCGTATACCTGAGAGGCCAGGGTATGGATCTCCATGGAAAGGTCTTTCAGATAAGTAATGCGGTTTGCGGCCTGGGGATCGGTGGTGTATAGGGAGATCATCTCCTGAACCGTTTTGCCGGTTCCGAAGAGCAGAAAGTCAAGGGCGGGAAAGCCTTTGGCATCAAGGTTCGCGGTGGCCGACAGGTCGTATGTTCCGGCAGAAATGTTGGCGGAGATCTGTGTGGTATCTGTGGGAAATGTGTTGATGTTGGTGCGAAGAAGAACCTGCTCTGCCGGACCGAATTCAAAGGGTGAGACATACTGCCAGGAAACATAAACGTCTTTAAATGCCTGTCTCAGTGCTATGAGTCTGCTGCTGTCCGGTGCTCCGGTGAAGTCTATGACCAATGAGTCGAGCGTGTTGGTGGCATCCAGCCAGTCGGCATATGCCGGGACAATGACCTGGTTGCCCATGTTTGCGAGCATCGCCTTTCTGTCAAACTCAACCTCGTCAGGATCATCTTTGTCCTTTTTGCACGAGTACAGAACAGTGATGAGCGTGCTAAATGCCAATGCTAACAGTATGAAGGAGGTTTGCTTTTTCATATTTCATGTTTGAGTATCAGAATGCGCAAAGCAACAGCTGAGAACTGTTGCTTTGTGCTTTGCCGGATGGCTGCTGAAGAAAGCAGCCGCGCTACGCAGTTGTCAGAGGATGTTTTTGATGTCATCTAAACCGTAAATTGTGCTCAGGAGATCTCTGGCATTGTCCAGATCTGTAGCAGTAACATTGTACAGGTTGGTGCCAATGTGATTCAGTACGTCTGTAATCTGTGAATCGGTGATCTTTCGATCGACATTATACTTCAGGGAATAAATGAACCCCAGGCATTCTGAGAGCTCGTGACACCTTACGCCGTCATTGGCCAAATTTAGTTTTACGCTGTTAAGGTAATGGATGGCAGAGCCTACGCAGATGCGTTCCCACATTTCACGCAGGGTGGTTACTGCTTCGTCGCGCGATGTATAATCTTTATTGGAGATGGCGGCGCGTCCTTTAAGAAAGGCATCCATCATTGTTTTGTTGCTGCCCAGCACCGCATCTCGTTGGTTGCTGTAGGACCCCCAGTAGGCTGCGTCTGAAGTGTTGGTAGGAAAGTCAACGGGTACGCCGAAGTATCCGAAGGCCTCATCCCAGTGGTGTTCCATGGCCGTGCCTTCACCGGAGGTTACGGTGTTGTTGTCATCGGTGACAATGTTTTCCAGGTAGTAAGATGTGGCCTGATAATAGAATATGGCACCCATCAGACCTTTTCTGATCAACTGATTATACTCGATGCCATTGGCGTCAAGCAGATATGTTTTGGAGGCATCGGAGGAACTGGCAACCACGCCGGCCACGCCATTGGAACCTGCCACGGTAGACTGGCTTGCCAGGGCCAGGTTGTCGAAATAGGAATCGAACAATGACTGATCGGCGGCATAGGTCTTATTCTTCAACTGCTTTCCGCTTCCGTTCAGGGTTGCATCACTGAAAGGATTGCCTGCGTTAGCATACATGTCTTTCATCTTCTGAGCATCCAGTACGGTACCGGATATTTTGCCCGTGTTCATATAGGAGGACAGCTCATCCAACATGGCTATCCTCTGCGTCTGGCCGGTGTGATCCACATTGGTGAAAGCATAGGTGGTGGGTATAGTATATCCTGTTTCTTCAGGTGTCGGATCGGGATCTTCTTTCTTGCAGGAAGAAGCTGTTACGATCAGGCCAATAAGGCAAATGGGGAATATATATTTCACGATGTTTTTTCTTTGGTAAATGATCGGGGCAAAGGTGAGGCGAACGGCTAAGCGGGACAATACCTAAATCGGGGTATTCGGAATGCTTTAAATGGGTATTTCGCTTCATCTCATGCCGACTTTACCGTTGATCAGGATCAATCCAACAGTGAAATGTTATTGATAAGCCTCAATCCGGAATTCCTGTTTATGGCTTATGTTGGTTAAAATGAACGATTATGAAAGAAGAATTTCAAACATTGTCTGAGGAGGAGCAGGTGCTTTTGTTGCAGGCGCCGGCTTTGGTGTCTGTACTGGCTGCATGTTCAGACGGGAAAGTGGATGAGCATGAAATCAACGGTGCAAAGGAAATGACCCATTGGAAAACGATC
>JAGQZQ010000129.1 GCA_020435415.1 Flavobacteriales bacterium | reverse complement strand
CCTTTCTGGTGACCAATAAACATCATGGACCGGCCTTCGATGGAGGCAAAACCTCCGATGATCGCTTTATCGTCCTTGACGGTTCTGTCGCCATGCAGCTCAACAAAACTGCCCTCATCCGTCATGTTCTGAATGTACTTCAGGCTATAGGGGCGCTCAGGGTGGCGGGACATCTGCACCCGTTGCCACGCCGTCAACTTACCATAAACCTGTTTGCGTGTGTCTTCAATTTTCTTCTCCAACCGCTTTACGGTTTCTTTGACATCCACCTTGCTCTCCTTATTGATCTCCCTGGTCTTTTCCAGTTGAATCACCAGTTCTTCAATGGGTTTCTCAAAATCGAGGTATATCATAGCGATGATTTATGGGGCGCAAGGTACGAAATCCGGTCGTTTTGCCCCGTCAGACAAGGATCATCCTGAATCTCAGAACGTTCACATGATTGTGCATCAGGCTATGATCTTTTATTATCTTCCCGCCACATTTTGTGAAATAATAATGGTCGTATTTCCTCAGGCAAAGATCAATATCGGGTTGCGTATTTTGCGGAAAAGGACGGATGGCTATCACGACATTGAAAGCCTCTTTTACCCTATTCCTTTGTATGATGTATTGGAAATCATAACCGATGACGGTACCGAAGGGTTTTCGTTGGAACAATCCGGACTAAATATCGGTACCTCCTCCGGGAATAACCTTGTGGAAAAAGCATGGATGGTGCTTGCCGGTGATCATGCGCTGTCCGGAATGAGGGCCTGGCTTCATAAGGTCTTGCCTATGGGGGCCGGTCTGGGAGGAGGATCTTCCGATGGCGCCTGGGCGTTGAAGGTCATGAATGATATAGCTGGCTTGGGTTTAAGCGATGAAACACTTGAATCATACGCTTCGGTGCTGGGTTCCGATTGTCCGTTTTTCATCAAAGGCAGGCCGGCATGGGTCACAGGTCGCGGCGAAGTGATGGCGCCATCGTCACTCTCTCTCACCGGTTTTTATCTGGTGCTTGTATGTCCCGATATCCACGTCGCCACAGTGGATGCTTATGCGAATATTTTACCCGATGATTCCGGAACGTCGTTGAGCAATCTTCTGGAATTGCCGGTGGCCCAATGGAGGGAAAATATTCAGAATGATTTTGAGGATCCTGTTTTCAGAAAATATCCTGCATTAAAGAAGGTGAAAGAGAAACTGTACAAAGAAGGTGCGGTATATGCTTCCATGACCGGAAGCGGATCTGCTTTATACGGTATTTTTGAGCATGAACCGACGGTCTCCCGGAAGGTGTTCCCGTGGCCGGTATATACCATGAAATTGGATTGAATCAATTGATGGCCTTCTGTTTGGCCTGAACCGCTTCTACCACTTTTTTCTGTGCAGCCACTTCGGTCTTTTTCTTCTCCTGATCTTTTTTGTTCTGTTCGATGTCCTTCTCAGCCTGGGTGATGCTGTTCTTCAGTTTTTCAATTTCCGATTTGTACTGCTCGATATCTTTGTGAAGTCGCTCATCGGTTTTCTCAAGATCGCTTTGTTCCTTTTCCAGCTTGGAGTATAACTTTTCTTCCTCCTTAAGCTCGTTGGCAATGGTCTCTCTCATTGTTTTCACGGCAAAATCATAAACGATCTTTTCCATGACCTTGTATTCGGTAGGGTGATTGGCAGACGACATGTAGGCACCACCCATATCCACTGCTACGTAAAGCGTCACGGTATTGTCCTTCTTCTGCGCGATGGCATAAATGTCCAGGGTGTTTTCCGATATGGATTTAATGAGCGCATTGTCTGCAAACACCTCATCTTTGGAAGAAACCTTGGCTTTGTATCCTTTCATCAGGGACTTCCATTCCTTTTCAACGTCATCCGGACTTACATCATTCATGGTTACAACCAGGGCGTTGTGGCTTCCTCCGTTTATCTTGGTAGAGGTTTCTGAGACCTTTATTTTCTGACTGAAAACAGCGGTGTATGACAGCGTGATCAGTGCGATGATGCGTAGGGATCTTTTCATAAAAGGTAGGTTGGGATAGTTACGTGCATTCCTTAAACTTAAGAAATTTCCATGACACGGGCGTTATTTTTTGGTAGATGTGGCTGTATCACTGGGCTTATCAACCAATTCGTCATATCCGGATACGCCGCCGGAGACAATAAACTTCATGACCTGTGCCGGGTTTGCGGAAACGATGGTTACCTGCTCCGACGGAACGATGAAAAGGTTTCCGGAGAATGCATATGAGTGTGGCAGGTAGACCGCTACCATGTTGCCGTCTATGTTCAAGGCAGACAAATCCGATTGGGTGATGAAACCAAGCTTATGCAACGCGGAATCCTTGCTTACCTTCACCAGTACGGGTTGATCAAATCGCTTCTCCTTTCCTACAAATGCGGCGAGAAGATCTTTGATGGAAGTATAAATGAGCTTGATAAGAGGTGTTCGTGTCAGGAGGTTCTCCATCCGTTCAATAAGAGACTGAGCCAGGTATGAAGTCGTAAAGTATCCGATCAGTGTGATACTGGTGAGCAGAATGGCAATACCAACCCCGGGAATATCCATGGGCAACA
Organism: Flavobacteriales bacterium; assembly: GCA_020435415.1. Classification (NCBI taxonomy): domain Bacteria; kingdom Pseudomonadati; phylum Bacteroidota; class Flavobacteriia; order Flavobacteriales; species Flavobacteriales bacterium. The sequence goes on along the minus strand of JAGQZQ010000129.1, from coordinate 4,265 downwards.
GATGGTCAAGGAACTGTACAGCTATGATCACCGCATAAACGGTAATGGCCATAGGTGCGGTGTAAAGCAGTCCTTGCAGAAAGTAGCTGATGATCTTTTTCATGGTTATCTGGTTTGCAATTCGCCGGATGAATGATTGCCCTGCTCCGGAATCGTGCCGTAAAGATAAGGTATTCGAAATGTAGGACGCAGGATATGGACGTTAATACATCGGGAGGAAAGCCGCAGGTTTCAATACTAACAATGGCTTGGGGGTAATTTATTGCCGTGGTAATCTGCAACAAATTCAATGATCCTTACATTTGAATATTAAATAGCAAACGTGATGCAGCGAATCATTTTCAATCTGATGCTCCTGATCCTGGCAGCAATAGCTCCTCTTCAGGCGCAAAAGGTAACCACCAAGTGGGAGAACGGAAATCCCAAGAGCGAAATAGAATTCAAGAACGGCGTACAACATGGTTCGTACACCAGTTGGCATGAGAACGGTAAACCCATGAAACAGGGACGCTTCGAGGAAGGACGGGAAACAGGCTTATGGAAAACCTGGTACAAAGGAGGAGCCTTGAGAAGCATCGAACACTTTAACCGGGGGAAGGCAGACAGCACCTGGACCTACTTTTACAGCAATGGCACGGTATCGGAAAAACAAATCTTTGTCAATGGACTGGCAGACAGTACCTGGCAAACCTGGTATGATAACGCAAAACAAAAAAGTGTAGAATCATACCATCTCGGGAAGAGAAACGGGAGTTATGTAAACTGGTATGAAAACGGCAACAAGGAAAATGAAGGAACCTTCCTCAATGATACCCTTAACGGTCCATTCAAATTATGGTATGAGGATGGGAAACCCGAGCAGGAAGGTGCCTTTCAAATGGGACTCCAAAGCGGTATCTGGAAAAGGTGGTATTCCAACGGACAGCCCCGGGATGAAGTGAAGTATGTGGATAATGAGCAGGATCAATTACTCGCATGGTGGGATGCAGATGGGAAACAATGGATCAAGGATGGAAACGGCGTGTTGGAAGAAAAGCACCCGAACGGAAAAATACAATGGAAAAAACCTTATGCCGATGGCAAACTGAATGGTGAACTCCAAAGGTTTTCCGAAGGCGGTCAGCAAACACAATCCGTTCATTATGTCAATGGAGTGAAGGAAGGACCTTTTACCTATTGGTATGATAACGGAAATATGAAGGTAAAGGGTGAGTGGACCAACGATGTGCGCACCGGTCACTGGACCTGGTGGTTTGAAAATGGTTCACGGGATATGATGGGAGGCTTCAAAGATGGGAAGCGCAACGGAATATGGCACTTCGGCTATGACGATGGCGGCAGGAAATCGAAAGGGGCTTTTAAAGATGATATGCAGGACAGCCTGTGGACCTTCTGGTACAGGAATGGTGAGAAATGGAAAGAAGGCAGCTACAAGCAGGATCTGAAGACCGGCAAATGGACGTGGTGGTACGAAGACGGTCCCAAAATGCAGGAAGGCGATTTTAATAATGATAAAGAACAAGGGGAATGGACCTCATGGTATCAGAATGGACAAATGAAAGACAAAGGCTCATTCAACCAGGGCCGTTTGCATGGGGATTGGCAGGGATGGTTCGATAACGGTAAACAAAACTATGCCGGTCAATATAATGACCAGATCAAAACCGGAACCTGGACGTATTGGTATCAGAACGGGAACAAGGAAATCGAAGGTTCCTATAAAGAGGGTGTACAGGATGGCGTATGGACCTATTGGTTTGAGAATGGAAAAACCAAGTCGGTGGAGCGCTTTGCCAATGGCAGAAAACACGGGACTTGTGAGTACTGGCATGAGAATGGGAATAAGTTTCAGGAAGACAACTACAAAGATGGACGCCTGAACGGGATGAGAATCACCTATTATGAATACGGAAACCAGGTGCGCAACAAAGGTCCTTATAAAGATGGGGTTCAGGATGGTGTACATGAGTATTTCGATGAAAAGGGAAAGCTGGTGAAAAAGATCAGGTTTAAGAATGGTGTGAAAGTGACTCAGGAATAGTTCGGACGCCACCGTGCTTGCGCGGAACGGAAAAATGCATATATTTGCATGCGGAAATAATGGAAAAATTGAGAGGGGACATGGTCCCCTCTTTTATTTGCCGGTTTTTTTGAGAGCAGTGATTGCAAAGGTTGACATAGAACAAGCGTTGGAGGAAAAACTTTCAGGTACTCCTTTGTTTACAGTGCTGGTGGATGTGAAGGACGGTAACCGCATCAAAGTGCTGGTGGATGGCGATGAAGGCATTACCATCGATCAGTGTGTGGAGATCAACCGTTTTTTACTGAAACGGTTCGATAGGGACCAGGAAGATTATGCACTGGAAGTGTCATCGCCGGGATTGGGCGAACCGTTGAGGCTCGAAAGACAATACCGGAAAAATATCGGCCGGGCCCTTGAAGTACAACTGAAGAATGGAGAAGCAGTTAGAGGGACTTTAAGTGCAGTCACGCCCGAAACATTGACCCTTCAAAAGGAAATAAAAAAAGGAAATAAAAAGAAGTCAAAAACAGAAGCCACGGAAGATTCCGATGTGACAATATCCATGGAGGATATTGCATCGGCAAAAGTAAAAGTGGTCATTTGATTAAACCTGTATAATTAACAGAAGCGCTATGCAAAATGTGAATCTGATCGAGTCCTTCGGTGAATTTAAAGAACTGAAGAATATAGACAGGGAAACCATGATGAGCATCCTGGAAGAAGTCTTCCGGAATATGCTCAAACGTAAGTATGGCAGTGATGAGAATTTTGATATCGTCATCAACATCGACAAAGGAGACCTTGAGGCATGGAGAAACCGGACCATCGTACCGGATGAGGAAGTGGAAGATAATACGACACAGATTCCTTTATCCGAAGCTTTGAGAATCGAACCCGACTTTGAGATTGGTGAAGAGGTATCAGAAGAGGTGCGCTTTCTTGATTTCGGAAGAAGGGCCATTCTCGCAGCCAGACAAAACCTGGTGTCCAGGATTCTGGAACTGGAGAAAGACAGCATCTACCGTAAATACAAGGACCGCGTCGGAGATATCGTTACCGGTGAGGTATACCAGATCTGGAAACGTGAAATCCTGATCCTCGACGACGAAGGCAATGAACTGATCCTTCCGAAGTCTGAACAAATCCCTTCCGACTACTTCAAAAAAGGAGATACCATCCGGGCCATCGTGCTTCGAGTGGATATGAAAAACAACAGCCCGGTAATCGTTCTTTCAAGAACATCGCCTGTTTTCCTTGAGCGTCTCTTCGAACTGGAGGTGCCGGAAATTTTTGACGGCCTGATCACCATTAAGAAGATTGTGCGTGAACCGGGTGAAAGAGCCAAGGTGGCTGTGGAATCCTACGATGATCGGATTGATCCGGTGGGTGCCTGCGTCGGAATGAAAGGGTCCCGTATCCATGGGATCGTTCGTGAACTTCGCAATGAGAATATCGATGTGATCAACTATACCAACAACGTGAACCTGTTTATCACACGTTCACTCAGCCCCGCCAAAATATCTTCCATTAATATCAAGGAAGATGTGAAACGGGCCGAGGTCTTCCTGAAACCTGATCAGGTAAGCCTGGCCATCGGTAAAGGCGGACATAACATTAAACTGGCGGGTAAACTCACCGGCTATGAGATCGATGTTTACCGGGATACCGATTCGGATAATGAAGATGTGGATCTCGAAGAATTTGCCGATGAGATCGAAAGCTGGATCATCGACGAGCTGAAAAATGTCGGTTGCGATACCGCCAAAAGCGTATTGGAACTCAGCGTCGAAGACCTGATCACCAGAACGGATCTGGAAGAGGAAACGATCAAGGATGTTATTTCCATTCTGAGATCCGAGTTTGACGAATAGCCGTCAGCCCGGATTCATACTTAAAAAACGAGTGAATTAATTATGTCAGAAGAAGCAGCAGTAAAACGATTAAGCAAGGTAGCCCGGGAACTGAATATCGGTATTGCCACCATTGTGGAGTTCCTCGATAAGAAGGGACATAAAGTTGAGGCCAATCCGAATAGCAAACTCACACCGGAAAGCTATGACCTGCTGCTGCGTGAATTCCAGTCTGAAAAATCTTTAAAAGAAGCTTCCCAGAAAGTTGAACTGAAAAAGCCGGTCAGGGAAACCATTAGCCTTGAAGAAAGCGCCGTTAAGGAAAAAGGTGATGGAGACAGTGATGCCGATGAGATCGTGATCACCAACGTTCAAAATCCCGTCGAACTCAC
>JAGQZQ010000128.1 GCA_020435415.1 Flavobacteriales bacterium | reverse complement strand
CCCGACTGGGGCCGCTATTTCGTTCGCGTTGTTGATCTGGATGGAGGACACAGCACAGGTAAGGCGGTGTACATTGACTGGCCGGGATGGGCAGGAAGAGCGCGTAACGATGGAGACGGCGGTGCCGCCATGTTATCGTTTACTGCAGACAAGCAGGAATACCAGGTTGGTGAATCCGTATCCCTGACCATTCCCTCTGCAAAGAACGGTCGTGCCCTGGTAACCATCGAATCAGGAAGCAGTGTGCTTGACGCAAAATGGCTGGAGACCGTCGACGGGCAAACCAGTTATTCCTTTCCGGTAACCAAGGCGATGGCACCGAACGTTTACATTCACGTTTCCCTGCTGCAACCCCATGGCCAGGAAGGCAACGACCGTCCCATCCGCATGTATGGCGTGGTACCCATCAAAGTTGTTGATCCCTTTTCCATCATCAAGCCTGTCATTTCAATGCCGGATGTTCTCAGACCCGAAGAGGATGTGACCATCGCGGTCTCCGAAGCATCAGGACATCCGATGACCTATACCATTGCCATTGTGGATGAAGGTCTGCTGGGTCTGACACGGTTCAAAACACCCGACCCGTGGTCTGCCTTCTATGCCAAGGAAGCCCTCAATGTAAAAACATGGGATATCTACGACATGGTCATGGGGGCATACGGCGGTAAGCTGGACAAGCTTCTGGCCGTTGGTGGTGATGAAGTGAACCGTCCAAAAGGCGGAAAGAAAGCACAACGCTTCAAACCGATGGTGCGATACCTCGGCCCGTTCTACCTCAAGAGCGGAAAACAGGATCATCGCGTGCATATCCCCCGCTACATCGGTGCGGTACGAACCATGGTGATCGCCGGCGACAATGGCGCATATGGTGCGGCGGAGAAATCCACACCGGTGAGAAAGCCGGTGATGGTCCTGGCCACCCTGCCCCGGGTGATCGCACCGGGAGAACATGTTGGCATGCCGGTAACCGTATTTGCCATGGAAAAGAATGTCAAAAAGGTTCAGGTGAATATTAAAACGGAAGGTCAGCTGAAACTGATGGGACCTGCCAGTCAGAGTGTATCATTCTCCGAAGTGGGTGACCAGACCATCCATTTTGATTTGAAAGTGCTGGAAGCCACCGGTACAGGCAAAGTGACCGTAACAGCCACCAGCGGATCGGAGAAAGCCACCTATGAAGTGGAAATGGAAGTGCGTCCTCCGAACCTCCCGTCCACCGAGGTGATCTCCCAAATGATCCCTGCCGGCCAGTCATGGTCTCCCGACTTCGATGCTTTTGGACTGGCAGGCACCAACAGGGCCACCATAGAGGTTTCATCCCTTCCACCCCTTGACCTTGAGAAGAGAATCCGATATCTGATCCAGTACCCACATGGTTGTGTGGAGCAAACAACATCCGGTGCATTCCCGCAACTCTATCTGGATGCTTTGATGGAATTGACACCTGCAGCCAAACAAACCATCCGCCAAAACATCAACGCAGCCATCCAACGGCTGCTGAACTTCCAGCAACCGGGAGGCGGCATGTCATACTGGCCCGGAAATTCCGATTATTCTGAATGGGGCACCACCTATGCCGGTCACTTTATGATCGAAGCAGCAGCGAAAGGTTATTCAGTACCCACTTCCTTCCTTACACGTTGGGTCAAGTTCCAAACCAATGCGGCCCTTCAGTGGAAGTATGACATTCACCATTCCGATCTGCAACAGGCTTACCGCCTCTATACATTAGCACTGGCGAAGAGTCCGGCCATGGGTGCCATGAACAGACTCCGGGAATCATCCAACTTGTCAACCGCAGCCAAATGGCGACTGGCAGCTGCATATGCGCTGTGCGGCCAGATAGAAACGGCGAAAAAGCTGACCATGAATCTGCCCAAGGACTCCTCACCCTATCAGGAGCTGAGCTATACCTACGGTTCGCGGGAACGCGACCTGGCGATGGTGCTGGAAACACTCCTGCTTTTAAAACAGGACCAGGAGGCATTCAAATTACTTCAGCTCCTCTCCAAAGAACTTAGTACCAACCGCTGGATGAGTACCCAGACTTTGGCGTATTCTCTCCTTGCCGTTGGAAAATATTCCCAGAATGTGACCAGTTCAACACTCGATTTCTCCACCACGGTCAACAACGGAAAAGTCATACTGGTTAAACAAACCAAACCGGTACACCAGCAAACCTTTAATCCTAAAATGAAAGATAACAAGGTGATCGTGAAGAACACCAGCAATGGCGCACTATACGCACGCATCTGTATGCAAGGCATCCCTCCGGCAGGAGAAGAAACAGACGGCGCAAGTGACCTCACACTGTTTGTGAATTACAAGACACTGGATGGCTATGCGATAGACGTATCCAGGCTGGAACAGGGCACAGACTTCATGGCGGAAGTCACCATTACACACACCGGAGTTCGCGGCATCGATTATGATCAGATGGCCCTCAGTCAACTCTTCCCGTGTGGATGGGAGATCATCAACACGAGACTGGACGACAACGAGACCCTGGGAAGAGGCATCGACCAACCGACCTATCAGGACATCCGTGATGACAGGGTATACACCTATTTCAATGTGGGAAGGTCTAACAAGAAAACGTTCCGAGTGCTGTTGAATGCAAGCTATCTCGGACATTATTACCTGCCGGCTGTCCAGGCTTCAGCGATGTATGACGAAACCATTTATGCCCGGAAAAAAGGACAATGGGTGGACATCGTGAGGTCACCGGAGCAGTGATGACGCGAAGGCGCAGAAAAAGGTTGATCTGGCTTGGTGCCGGAACGGTTTTATTCATCCTGTTCTGGAACTGTCTGCCTGATCCACTTTTCAACGAACCGGTATCTACGGTTATCGAAGACCACGAAGGTCATCTCCTGGGTGCAGGGATCGCTACAGATGGACAGTGGCGGTTTCCGTCAGGTGACCGGGTGCCGGAAAAATTCAGGAAGGCATTACTGACTTTTGAAGACAAGCGGTTCTACTATCATCCCGGCGTGGACCCTATTGCGCTGGCACGTGCCATCTGGCAGAACATCAGCGAAGGACGTACCGTCAGCGGAGGCAGCACCATCACCATGCAGGTGGTCCGGCTGGCACGCAAAGGAAAGGCCAGGACCCTGAAAGAAAAGATGATTGAAGTGGTGATGGCCCTTCGGCTGGAACTTACAAACTCTAAGGAAGAGATCCTTGCCCTGTACGCCGCACATGCACCCTTTGGCGGAAACGTGGTTGGGCTGGAAGCAGCCTCCTGGCGCTACTTCTCACGCAGCCCGGATCAGTTGTCGTGGGCGGAAGCCTCGGTGCTCGCCGTTCTGCCTAATGCCCCTTCCCTCCTTTTTCCGGGAAAAAACGAGCGGTTACTAAAAGATAAAAGGGATCGCCTGCTGGATCATCTCCTCGAAAACGACGATCTGACCGAAGAAGAAACGCAACTGGCAAAGCTGGAGACCACACCGACGGGTCCCACCCCTCTACCGCAAAACACCATGCACCTGCTACAGCGCATTACGCAGGAACACGGACCGGGCCGTTACCGCACCACCCTCCGCCAAACCATGCAACGGCAGGCAGTGGAAGTCATCGAACGTCACCTCACAGAACTATCCGCCAACGGCATCTTCAATGCAGCAGCACTGATCCTCGATACCCGTACGGGAAATGTCCTGGCCTATGTGGGCAACGGCCGTGGGAAAGATCACCGGAAACACGGCCGCCAGGTGGATGTGATCACCGCACCCAGAAGCACAGGCAGTATTCTCAAACCCTTCCTCTATGCCGCAATGCTCACTTCAGGAGACATCCTTCCGGAAGCACTGGTGGCCGACATCCCCATCAACATCGGTGGTTATGCACCCACCAATTTCGATCGCGGTTTTAATGGTGCCGTTCCCGCCAGCCGCGCCCTCGCCAAATCCCTGAACATTCCCGCGGTGGTCATGTTGCAGGATTACGGCATCGAGCGTTTTCATCACATCCTGAAAAAAAGCGGACTCACCACCCTCAATCAACCGGCCATGCATTACGGTTTGTCCATGATACTCGGCGGCGCGGAAGCCACATTATGGGATCTTTGCGGAACCTATGCTTCAATGGCCAGATCGCTGAACCACTTCAACGAACGCAACGGACGTTATTTTCCATCCGACTATCATGCACCCCGGTACCTCGCAGATAATACAAATAACTCCGACCCCTATACCTCTTCGCACCTGGGCGCCGGTGCCATCTGGACCACCTTCAACACGATGCTGGATGTAGAACGTCCGGAGGAAGAAGGCGACTGGCACGAATTTTCCTCTTCCCGGATGGTCGCCTGGAAAACAGGAACCAGTCTGGGATTCCGCGACGGATGGGCCATTGGCGTCACACCGGATTTTGTGATCGGTGTGTGGACAGGCAATGCGGATGGTGAAGGCCGGGCGGGGTTGATCGGATTACGCGCTGCGGCACCGGTTTTGTTTGACCTCGTACGCATCCTGCCTGAAGGAAAGCAATGGTTTGATAGGCCATATGACGATCTCATCAAAGTTGCGGTTTGCAGACAAAGCGGTTACCGCGCCGGACTGTTGTGTGAAGATCAGGACAGCGCCTTCGTACCAGCCCTGGGTGAACGTTACCCGGCTTGTCCTTATCATAAAATAGCTCACCTGAGCAAGGACGAAAAATGGCAGGTACATGCAACCTGTGCGTCATTATCCGACATGGTAAGCCGGCCGTGGTTCGTGCTACCTCCGGCCATGGAGTGGTATTATACAAAACATAACGCCATGTACCGGCCACTTCCATCCTATCGGAGCGACTGCCTGGAAGACATGGCCTACGACAACCACAACCGCTCGATGGAGCTGGTATATCCGCGGCACAGCGCACACATTTTTGTCCCCACGGAATTGGGCGGTACCCTGGGTGCAACGGTATTTGAAGCAGCACACCGCGATGTGGATGCGACCATATTCTGGTACCTCGATGACACCTTCCTCGGAAACACAAAAGGAGAACACCGCATGGCCTTCACCCCGACAGAAGGAGCGCATACCATCACCCTGGTGGATACGAAAGGTGAAGAATTCAGGAAGACATTCGAAGTGATTGGGAGGTAAACGGCTATTCCACTTTTTCCATTATTTTTGCATCGGCCGCCGAAGCCTTGGCGAAGGCGGTCATCGATCGCCTTCGCCCATACGTACGGGAGAAAGCGGTCACAGTCATTTTAAAATTGATAAATTATCTCAATTGTCAAATTGAACTGGCCCTGTAGTTTAATGGATAGAACGAGAGTTTCCGGAACTCTTGGTGGGGGTTCGATTCCCTCCGGGGCTACTAAAACAGCAAGAGCATACGGCAACAGCATACAGTGAGCGCGAGTTGGCTTATGCTCTTGTTGTTTTTGGCCCTGTTGCAGTATGCAGTTGCTGACCTTAACTATTCCGACAATTTCCTGATCATGCTATAAAGCATCTTCGACAATTCTTCCAGCTTGTTTAGAAAGTCTTGGCAGGAACCTTCCGCTTTAGGATGGAGATCCCGGAGGTAGTCAAAGATCCCAGCGCATTCAAATACGGAGCCCCTTGCCACGATAAAAAAGTTCTTCTTATCACGTTTGGTGAACCGGCCGGCGCCTTCGGCAATGTTCAGCATGATGCTGAACGAAGCGCGCTTCAATTGGTCATTGGTAACCGAGTCAGTTTTGGCCTCTTTCAGAAACTGCACTACATCTTTGTGCAATTGCTTGGCTTTGTGGTAAACGTCCAGTCTTTGAAAATCGAACATTGTGTGTGATTGCGTTGGGACAAAGCTGGGGATTTCCCGGAATGCAATGGAAACAAAGGGATGTAAAAAGTCACCGGAGTAATTTTAGGGCGCACATTGGCTCACATGCTCAGCTTAAGAAACAAACCATTTCCACCTGAAGGCGGGAATTATCGGGTACCGAACTGTATGCTGTTGCTGTATGCAGTTGCTGTCTTGGTCCGCAATCCGGGCAAGTCATTCCTCGCCCACCGTAGCTCCGACGCAGGAGGAGCGAAGGTGGGCATCTATGTCTTCCAGACGACCAAAGAGGGCAATTTCCGTGGGGCCAACGCCTTTCAGCATGATGTGGATGTAGTCATTGAACTGCCCGAAAAGGCCGTGCCGTACAGTTCGGCAGGTTTAACCAGGGCGGGGAGATTAATGTGTTTACAACATCTTTTCAGAATTTTTAGATATGGCTCAGCATTTAATCGACCGTAATTATAAAGACCCTACCGCAATTCTTGCTGATTCAACTTTAGAAAGTCATTAGATAAACACCCCACTTGAGGGTATTCAGCATCCTCTATTTCCTCAACATGCTGAAATCAGTTTACCACTACTTTTTGCTTTTACTAACGTTTTCATTTCCTATATTAGCCATAATTTGACAAGTCATATATTAACAGGTCATGCGATTTGGTGAAAGAATAAGAGAGCTAAGAGAAAGCCAGGGATTGTTGCAACGGCAGTTAGCCGCCAGTCTTGAAATAGACACCCCTATGTTCAGCAAAATTGAACGTGGTGAACGGAAAGCTAAACGGGAACAGGTAGAGCAGTTAGCCTCTTTGCTTCATGCCAACTTATCTGATTTGCTCAGGATTTGGCTGGCAGACCAGATAATAGATTTAGTCAAAGACGAGCCACAGGCAAGTGAAGCATTAAAAACCGCATTAAAAGAGATAAAGAAAGATGAGCATTAATATCCTCAAATACGAATCAGACGTTTGGCGCACAGCCGATTTATTGATTGGTGCAGGAATCAAACAGAGTGATTTCCCCAAATACATGATGCCCTATTTCGCCCTACTTATGGTCGAAAGTAGATTGATTCGGGAAGCCGCCCGATTGGAAGAAGAAATAGGCAAAGACAACATTGATGATTTCGTAGAAATGTTCCAGCTCGAAGGATTGGGATATAACGACTACCTCATCCGCAAG
>JAGQZQ010000127.1 GCA_020435415.1 Flavobacteriales bacterium | reverse complement strand
CCATCTTTTTTCTCTTCTAATCAATGAGATTATAGCACTCCCAATAACAATTAGAACGAAGAAATTCAAAAACAACTTTGGCGTGAAAAGAGCAATTACAAATGTCACAATTGAGATTATTTGAAAAACACCTGATTTCTTTTCTTTTTTACTTTTTGATTCAGTTTTTGGCTTAAAACTATAGCCGCAGTGTGGGCAGTTTTCAACAGTATCAGAAATTTCTTTGCTACATTCAGGACAATTTATAAGTGCCATGTTTCAATTTTTTAGATTAGTATTTCGTTTTTTTTAATGTGCTACAACTAACGACTAACTACCATCTACTCCGTACTAATTATACCCTCTCCAGCACCGTCGCATAACCTTGGCCTACGCCGATGCACATCGTAACAAGTGCATATCTTTTCTGTTGCTCCTGTAGTTCGATGGCAGCCGTTTGAAGTAACCTTGTGCCAGACATACCCAGTGGATGTCCCATTGCGATGGCACCTCCATTCGGGTTGATGCGGGGATCGTCATCGGCAATGCCCCAGGTACGTGTGCATGAGAGAACCTGGGCGGCGAAAGCTTCATTCAGTTCGATGATGTCCATATCATTCAGGGTGAGTCCGGCCCGTTTCAACGCAAGTGCAGAGGCATGCACAGGCCCGATGCCCATGATGCGTGGCTCTACGCCGGCTACACCTGAGGATACGATGCGTGCGATGGGTCTCAGGCCATGTGATTGGACGGCTTCCTCCGAGGCCACGAGCATGGCAGCCGCACCGTCGTTCAATCCGGAAGAATTACCGGCTGTCACGCTGCCGTCTTTTCTGAATGCCGGTCTTAGTTTGGCCAGGACATCAATGGTGGTGGTAGGTTTGATGAACTCGTCGGCATCAAATACCAGGGCATCCTGCTTTCTGCGTGGAATCTCTATGGGTGTGATCTCTTTGGCGAGGCGTCCATTGTTCCGGGCAGCCGTTGCCTTCATTTGTGACCAATGGGCGAATTTGTCCTGATCTTCCCGGGAGATGGCCTTGGCGTCCAGCAGGTTCTCTGCCGTTTCGCCCATGCCGTCCGTCCCATACATTTCTTTCATCTTCGGATTTACAAATCGCCATCCGAAGCTGGAGTCGTGCATTTCTGCATCCCTTCCCCAAGGTTGGGATACTTTGGAGATCACCCAGGGGCCACGTGTCATATGCTCCATTCCACCGGCGATGAAGAGGTGGCCTTCATTTGAGCGTATGGCCCTGGCGGCGTGGACGACGGCAGACATCCCGGAAGCGCATAAACGGTTAACCGTTTCACCGGGAATGGATACGGGCAAACCGGCGAGTAGAAGCGCCATTCGTGCCACATTCCGATTGTCCTCTCCTGCCTGGTTCGCACAACCCATGATCACGTCATCAATGGTGGCAGGATCCAGATCAGGATGTTTTTGTACAAGCGCCCTGATGGCATGGGCAGCCAGGTCATCGGCGCGGACGGGTGCCAGCGTGCCTCCGAAACTTCCGATCGGGGTGCGGGTGGCGTCAACAATAAATGCATCTTTCATCATATCATCATTTAACTCACAGAGAGGACCATTCTTTGGCAGTGCGATATACGGTGCCCTTGAAGATGGCCACCGTTCTGTGATCCTGATTGGTCACCCTGATCAGATATAGTCCTGTTCGTTCTGTCAGTGCAAGTTGTTCCGCATGGGCGGTAAGGATATCTCCTTCCCTTACCGGTGCAGGGAAGGAAATAGACACATCCAATGCGAGGCTCAACCGGCCGTGTGCATTGGAGGCAAAGGCCAGGGCACTGTCTGCTAAGGAAAAGGCGATGCCTCCGTGTCCGACCCCGAAGCCGTTGATCATTTCCGGCCTGATCTTCATTTGAAGACGTGATATACCAGGCCCGGATTCCAATACCTCAATACCCAGCCATTGGCTGAATGCATCTTCCTTCATCATCCTTTGGACAATCGGATCTTCGGTGTGATCACTCATGGGTAAAAGGTTTGTTTGTTAGCAGCCATGCGACGCAAAAGAGGGCTTGGACGGTAACGGTCTTCGCCATATTCATGGTGAAGTTTTTCGAGGATGTCCAGGACTTTCTCCAGCCCCCATTCATCTGCCCAGCGTAACAGGCCCTTGGGATAGTTCACCCCTTTGGTCATGGCCAGGTCCAGGTCATCCCGGGAAGCAACGCCCAGGAACAAGGCATCGATGGCTTCATTCATCAGCATGGCTACTACGCGTTCCGTGATGGATGTGGACAGGGCATCATCCACAACGACGTCTGGGACGAGGCGCCCGTTGCTATAGTCGTAATACCCTTTTCCTGATTTCCTTCCCAGTCTTTTTGCCTCCACCATGCGCTTCTGGGTGAAGGATGGTTTGTACCTCGGGTCATAGAAGAATTCTCTGAAAACGGTTTCCGTTACGGCATAATTCACATCATTTCCGATGAAATCCATAAGCTCGAACGGACCCATGCGAAAGCCTCCTTTTGTTCTCAAGGCATGGTCAATGGCGGCGTATTCCGCGACGCCTTCTTCATAGATGCGGATGGCTTCTCCATAAAACGGCCTGGCTATGCGGTTGACGATAAATCCCGGAGTATCCCTGGCAAGTACCGTGGTTTTTGCCCAGCTGTCCACGAGTGTTTTTGTTTCTGCGACAACCTCAGGGTCTGTTTGTACCGCCGGGATGATTTCAACAAGCGGCATCAAGGGTGCGGGGTTGAAGAAATGCACACCAATCACACGTTCCGGTTTTTCGCAAGAAGCAGCGATAGAGGTAATGGATAGGGAAGAGGTGTTACTGGCAAGGATGGCTCCCGGTGCCACGATCACATCCAATTGTTTGAAGATGGCCTGTTTGACATTCAGGTCTTCCACAACAGCTTCTATAACGAAGCCACAGGATTCCAGTTCGTCGATGTTGGTCACCCAGGTTATGCGACCTTCTATTTCAGCTGCTTCATCTGAGGATATTTTCCCTTTTTCAACCAACCGATTCAACACTGCGTTGAGTTTTACTTTCGCATTTTCCAGGATTTCCGGTTGCTTGTCCACAACCATGACCTGGTGACCCTGTGTGGCGGCTACCTGCGCAATTCCGGAGCCCATCGCACCCGATCCGACTACACCTATGATGGTTTGCTTATTCATAACTCAGGCACCTGTGAATTGGGGTTTTCTTTTTTCGAGGAAGGCGTTTACACCTTCACGATGATCGCTGGTGGCACCGGCCTCAGCCTGGAGTTGTGCTTCCAGTTCAAGTTGTTGATCCAGGGTGTTATTCATCCCTTCCATAAAAGCCTTCTTGGTGAGAGCGAGTCCGCGTGTAGGAAGTGATGCGAGCCTGACCGCCAGCTTCATGGCGGCTTCCGATAGCTCTGTATCCGGAACGTGCTGATAGATCAGACCGAGTTCAGCTGCTTTTTCCGCACTGATCTTTTCTGCCAGCATGGCCATGGCGGTGGCCTTCTGCATTCCGACAAGGCGTGGGAGGAAATAAGTGCCGCCGCTATCCGGGATCAGTCCGATGTTTGCAAAGCTTTGAATGAAATTCGCGCTTTCTGCAGCAATGGTAATGTCACATGCAAAAGCAATGTTGGCACCGGCACCGGCTGCAACGCCATTCACTGCACATACAACAGGTTTCTCCAGTTGACGGATTTTCCGGATGATAGGGTTGTAGGTGTTGTTTACAATATCCGCCAGTTTCATGTTGGGGTCCAGGGCTTCTTCAAGGTCCTGTCCGGCGCAGAAAGCCCTGCCTGCCCCGGTGATCATCACCGAGCGGATTTCCTGATCTGTGGCACATTGGTCCAGGGCATCCTGGCACTGCTTTGCCATAGCGGTATTGAAACTGTTGAGGACGTCAGGTCGGTTCAGGGTGATGATCCCTACACCATTATGTTTTTCAAATTGGATGGATGAGCTCATGGCGGATTCCTGCTTTGGTCGGATGAGATGATAAATTTAAAAATCCTTTTCGGGGATCATATGCATTTGAAATAATCAAAAGGTTCAAGGCAGTCGCTACAGATGTACAAAGCTTTGCAAGGTGTGGATCCGAACTGACTTTTCAACAATGTGTTGGTGGATTTGCATCGGGGGCAGCGTACTTCCTTTGGTGTGTCCAGCAGCGCACCTTTATCCTCGGTAGATACGGGTGGTGGGGTGATGCCATAGTCCATCAATTTCTTTTTCGCTTCAGATGTGATCCAGTCCGTGGTCCATGCAGGTGAGTTGACCGACTTTACCTGGGGATGTGCTATTCCTTTCCCGGAAAGCAACTTCATGATATCATCTTCGATCATCTTTACGGCCGGACATCCGGTGTAGGTCGGGGTAACAGTGACCACTACGTTGTCGCCAACGACTTCCACATCGCGCACCATACCGAGTTCCACGATACTGATCACCGGAATCTCCGGATCGGGGAGTGAATCAAGCCATTGCCAGATGGTCTCTTTGTCCGGATTTACCACTTTGCATCGGGATAAGCCCGGGGCAGAAACTGCATTTGTGCGAGCATATATCCCAGGTGTTCGGAATGTCGTCCTTCTCGTTTCCCTCCGGTATGCATCCAGGCATCTTCGGGCATGTCAAGGGTTGCTTCATTCAGCACTTCCTGCACCGCTTTATGCCATTGCTCTTTCAGTGCGCTGACATCCGGTGCGATGCCTTCTTTGACCAGCATGGCATCCACCTCATCTTTTTCAAAGAGTTCACCGGTAAAAGGCCACAGCAGTTGCAATGCATCCTTCATCCGTTGGTGGCTTTCATCGGTTCCGTCGCCCAGACGTAAAATCCATTGGTCAACATGACGGATGTGGTATTGCAGCTCTTTGATGGATTTCTCGCCGAAGGCTTTCAGAACAGGGTCATTGCTTTCGGTCAGTTTCTCATAGACGAGCAGATCCAGGTGGTCGTTCAGAAATTCACGAACGATGGTCACGGCAAAGTCGCCATTGGGTTGCTCAGCAAGCAGGGTGTTGTAAAACTCACGCTCACTGCGTTTGTAGGCCAGATCATCTTCCGTTTTGCCTTTGCCTTCGATCTCACAGGCATATTGGTAGAGCGTGCGGGATTGACCGATCTTATCCAAAGCGATGTTGGTGAGGGCGAGATCTTCTTCCAGGAACGGACCATGACCGCACCACTCTGAAAGCCGGTTGCCGAGTACGAGTGAGTTGTCGGCAAGCCGCAGACAGTATGTATATAGTGCATCTTTCTTCTCCATGGGATCAGATGTGTTGGGCGCCTTCGGGCATGACATAAAATGTGGGATGGCGGTAAACTTTATCATTGGCCGGATCGAAGAACGAACCCACATCTTCCGGGGTAGATGCTACAATGGCATTGGCCGGAACCACCCAAATGGAAGAGCCTTCCATGCGTCGGGTATACGTATCCCGCGCATTCTGTAAGGCCATTTCGGCGTCGGCGGCGTGGATGCTTCCGGCATGCTTGTAGGGCAACCCGGTTTTGCTCTGAATAAATACTTCCCAAAGGGGAAACTGATTGTCTTGTGCACTCATGATCTAAGGATTGTATCGGTTTGGCGGTACATCGGTCAGGCCGCCGCTTTTTTCTTTTTTTTCTCTACATATGCATTGACGGCTTCTCTCACCCATGCACCTTCCTGGTGCGCCTTCACGTGAGAAGCCAGTCGCTCCCGATTACACGGGCCGTTTCCCTTAACAACATTCCAGAATTCATCCCAGTTGATCTCACCGAAATCGTAGTGGCCTTTCTCTTCATTCCATTTAAGATCGGGATCCGGTACTTTGAGGCCGATCACATCGGCTTGCTGGATGGTTTTGTCAATGAACTTTTGCCGGAGTTCATCATTTGATTCACGTTTGATTTTCCATTGCATGGATTGTTGGCTGTGCGCGGAATCCGCGTCGTGCGGGCCGAACATCATCAGTGAAGGCCACCACCACCGGTTCAGGGAATCCTGCGCCATTGCCTTTTGTTCTGCGGTACCCATGGCCATGTGTGAGATGATCTCATAGCCCTGCCGTTGATGAAAACTTTCCTCTTTACAAATCCGCACCATCGCGCGGGCATATGGTCCGAAGGAAGTCCGCTGGAGGGAAACCTGGTTAACAATGGCAGCACCATCCACCAGCCACCCGATCGCACCGATGTCGGCCCAGGTGAGTGAAGGGTAGTTAAAAATGCTGGAGTATTTAGCTTTGCCGGTATGCAGTTGTTCGATCATCTCTTCCCTGGAAATGCCGAGTGTTTCTGCAGCACTGTACAGATATAAACCGTGTCCGGCTTCATCCTGAATCTTGGCCAGCAATACCACCTTGCTGCGCAGACTTGGAGCGCGCGAAAGCCAGTTTCCCTCGGGTAGCATACCTATAATTTCAGAGTGGGCGTGCTGTGATATCTGACGGATCAGGTTTTTACGGTATTCATCCGGCATCCAGTCCTTCGGCTCGATCTTGGTCTCCTGATCAATGCGCTCCTGGAATGTTTCAAGTCGTTTATTTTCTTCCATCTGAAAGCATTTCTTTGGTTAATGCTGTGCTTCCGAAACTACATAAATTAATCAGAAATCGGATGCATCTCCCTCAAAGATATTATATTTCTATTTACGAATCAATTAAAGCATATAATTTTATTCAATACATTAATGAACAGCATATAATTTTGTATATTTGTTTTTCACAAACTATATGTAAATATCTGACTTGTGCAATGATTGTGGTCATGAATGCAGGTCGTGAACAAAGTTTTTCATAAAGGTTATTTTTGGCGACAAATCAATTGAAATAAGATGGCGCGTTTCCATAATTTGAGAGTGACTGATGTAAGGCAGGAAACACCGGACTGTGTTTCGATCGCCCTGGGAGTACCGGAGACACTGAAGGAAGACTTCAGATATATCCAGGGACAGTATCTTACCTTTAAGATGAAGGTGAACGGTGAAGAGATCAGACGGTCATATTCACTTTGCTCCAGCCCGGCTACCGATTCTGAGTTACGCATTGCTGCGAAGAAGGTGAAGGATGGAAGAGGATCCACCTACCTGAATGAAAAAGTGAAGGTGGGAGATGAACTGGAAGTGATGACGCCGATGGGAAATTTTTACACGCCACTGGATTCATCCAACCAAAAGCACTACATCCTCTATGCCGGCGGAAGTGGAATCACACCCATGATGTCC
>JAGQZQ010000126.1 GCA_020435415.1 Flavobacteriales bacterium | reverse complement strand
CCGGGAATTTGCAGGTAGACCGGCCGGATCTGGAAAACGGACTTTATACCGTGCGGGTCAGTGGCAGAGAAAAGGTTTATACCGAACGATTCGTGGTTAGTAAGTAGGTCGGGAACTTGATGCTTTTGTCACATAATCAAAATAGAAAACAAACATATGAAGACAACACTAAAACTGAGGTTCCTGGCCTTGCTATCGATGACCATACCGATCGCATCCTTAGGTCAGGACTCGGCACCGGAAGAATATTCCGAGTGTACCGTGGATGTTTCGGACATCGATCTGGAAGCCTTGAACAGCAGGTCATTTATCGGGGAACGGATCATGGCCAGCGACGGAAACTGTGACGTGCGGGTGCTCGTCGCATATACTGCCGCTGCTGCCAATAAGATACTCACAACCAGTGCCACGCGGGACATTGAAATATATGTGAACCGGGTGATCGATTCCATGAACGTGGCCATGAACAACAGTGAGGTCAATCATGAATTCAGACTGGCTGCTATTGTACCGGTGACACTTACAGAGAACGGGAAGACCATGAAGGAAGTCAAGGAACAATTCCGTGACCTCTCCAGGATAAAAACCATTCGGAATATAGTTCGGGCGGATGTGAACCTGATCCTGGTGGACAACAAAAACAACATGACCAGTCCATCCAGCAGCTCGGCTGGGAATGCTTTCGTCAATGCCGGGGCATCCAACGCCTATGCCAGTGTCGATTGGTCTGCCGCAATAAACAATAAGAGCGGTGAACATGAATTGGCGCACATTTACGGTTGCCAGCATCAGGACACCGATCCGGATTATGCACCATACGCCCGCGGAATGAACAACCCGGTGGACAACATCGAAACGATCATGTCCAAGGTTACCACCTCCAAGCGACAGAAGGTGTTTTCCAATCCTGATATTAATTTCCCTGGATACTTAAAAGTTGCAGGAACCAGTTCCAGAAACAATGTCAGAAGGTTGAACGAACGCCAATTGACCGTTGCTTCATTCAGAGAACCGGAACCCGTCCAGGAACTGGACCAGACCGTCCTTACCGGTGCTTCCGGTTACCGGAACTTCATTGTGGTTGCAAAGGACAGGGTCGTGTTGAAACCAGGATTCGTTTCCGGATTGGCAGAAATGACCGTTCGAACCATCAATCGTTGCACAGCAGCTGCCATGGTTTCCATTGATGAGCCGACGGACAGCCAGGAACTTGTTCTGTTTCCCAATCCTAACAAGGGAAGAATGTTGATTCAGGCACCCTTCGGGAATAATGAAAAGGTGACCATCGAGATCATTGATGTGTTGGGTAAAGTAGTGCACCAGGAGGCAGCTACCATCTCCGGGAATTTGCAGGTAGATCGGCCGGATCTGGAGAACGGACTTTATACCGTGAGGGTCAGCAGTGGAGAAAAGGTTTATACCCAGCGATTCGTGATCAGTAAGTAAAGCAATCTTTCATTTGCATAAAAAGGGGCGTCGGTTGATGCCCCTTTTTTTATGCAACTAGATACGTACAATTTGAAATACTGCTAAATTATCGGAGATGTATGTTGTATTTAACCTGTTCAAAACTTACCGCAATATTTATATCCCGGATTATGCAATAGGAATGAATAACAAGGGAGCGACCACGGTCGCTCCCCTGAAACATTACACATAAAAAAGTATTGTTCGACTATCTTCCTGCCGTCATCATTTTACAGTCCCTGAATATCCCGGCCTCATTCTTCACCTCGATCTGATAAAGGTAGTTGGCGATCGGAAGGCCCAGGTTATGCATGTTCAGCTCAATGGTATGGTCTCCGGCAGCCAGGCCATCGCGTTTGATGCGTGATACCCGTTTACCCTGAAGGTCATAAATATCAAGCGTTACATCGGAGGGTCGCGTGAGATACACCGGAATCGTGGTTTGTGCGGTGTACGGATTGGGTTGGTTCTGCCCAAGCATGAAGTGTTTAGCATTTTCCCGTTCCAGATAACCGGTGGGTGTGGTGCCCGTACCTTTGACCGTCACCTCCAGGTAGGAATCATAACCACCGGTTGTACTATTAGGTGTTAGTGTCGCCAGCTGGTATGTATATCCATCCGCAAAAATTCCGTCTGCACCTGGTGTCAGAGGATCAACACCTTTTGTATAGATAGACGGATTGGCTGTATAGATGGCCTGCTTTTCCGTCTGGTCATAAGTAAGCTGGGAGATGGCTGCGTAAGAAGAATTCACGTACACCTGGAAATGAATATGACAAACCCTGCCGCCATACCATCCCGGAAAGATGGTGATAAACTCCACTTCACCGTTGGCATCAGTCATCTGGTAACCCCTCAGATAGGTAAGTCCGGCCTGACCAGGGTTGTTGGACTGGTCATAGCCTGAATAATACCCATCCCTGTCGCAATGCCAAATGTTCACCCGTACGTTAGGCATCGGTTGACAGTTGCTGTCGCCAAGGATTCTTAACTTCTGATTAAGCTGAACGCCTGCTTTTGACTCCCGCACATCCTGACGGAAGAAGTTGGTATTGGCTGTCAGGTCCAGCGGAAATGGACCTGCTGTTTCTGTGGGAATGAGCGTGCAGGCGTCTGCACGTTGTATTTGATGGCTTCCTGCAAGCACCTTTCCAAAAGGGACCAGGGAAGCGGCGCCCACCAGGCCGGTGAGCTTTAGGAAATCGCGTCTGTTTTTCTGCATAGCATGGGAAGATTTATGCGTTTACAGATTTTTAGACGCCACAAAAATTCAGGGTTTAATTGAAATTAAAATGGATACGTTTATTTAACATCGGGCTGCGAATGTGGGTGTGTCAGCAGATAGTGTAAACCTGCCTGCCATTACTCAGGCTACCACACAGCCAGGCATATTGCAACACGGACAAAAACAACAAGAGCATTTAACTAGTACGTACGCTCTGTATGCCTGCCTGCCGTCGCACTGGCCTGAGTAAAGGCAGGCAGGCTGTGCGGTATGCTCCTTCTGTTTTCGTGGGCCCAGCAGGGATTGAACCTGCGACCTTCAGATTATGAGTCTGCTGCTCTAACCAGCTGAGCTATGGGCCCTGAAAGAGGGTGTTCCTCATTCGTGGACGGCAAAAATAAGGGATTTGATGGAATGAATAACCGATTATTCGGAAAGAATAGGATTCTCAGGAAGATGGGGGCACCGGATGCCCTGATGTTATGGGCTATTAACTGATAATCGATTGGCGGAAGTTCCAGATCACCGTCCTGACTTTTTCGGCTTGCTTTTCCTGCTCCACCTTGTTCAGACGCTTGTGATCGAGCTTCATCCATTGCGCCAGGGCAACCTTGATATCGGACATACCTTCAATGAGAATGTCCGCTTCGCCGGCGGCGGAATAATAACCCAACAACATCAAGACATTATCCAGGTAAAGATTTTGCTGGGGCCACATGGAGGCGAAGGCTTCATAGCCTTTCTCCGTGTTGATGGACTCAAATGCCAGGTACATGCCTTCTACGTAACACCCGACCATCATCAATAAACCCAGGCCTTCCTGCTGATTTTCCTGAAGATATTGTCCGGCCTTCTGATAGGATTCCAGCACAAGGACACTCAGTGAATCCATAGAGTTCCTATGTTGCTCAAACCGCTTGGCCAATACATTCTTTTCCGCAATCCGGATGTTCATGAACTGAAGAATGGATTCGATGGTCTTGGCATACTGCATGCCTGTTGAATAATCCTCAAACATGATGGAATAGCCAAGGTCAGTGGCATACAATCCAACGGCAATGGCGGCCTCATACTGGGTTCTGGATGCCGCATCTTTGGACAGTTCAACCAGAAGTGACGGATGATAATCAGCCCCGGTTAATTTCAGATTGTTGGGCACCTGAAGGGGGGCGGGAAGTAAAAGTATCCGCGCCTCATTCTCCTTCAATCCAAGGGAATCCGCTATATCAAGCGTGGCATGGTAATCCCATTCATGATCCGTGAGGGGTGCTTCACTGGCGCAGGACACCATAACGATGGCCAGGATTCCTGCAATGTATTTCGATCGGGTCATTTGGCAATGATCTTTTCAGAATATGATTCATTGGAGGATCTTCCGGAGATAATATAGATACCGGGTTTGAGGTTGTTGTTCACGTCTACATCAAAGGTGAATGATCCGTCTGTCTCCCTGTACGGAACGTTTGAGAACACACGGTTTCCGGCTGCATCCATCATCTCCACCCTAATCTCCGATTGCTCATTCTCCTTGCATTCCGACAAATTCACAGAGCACCTGCTTACACAGGGATTCGGCATCACCTTCAATACGCAACTCCCACCGGGCGTATTGGCATACTCAACGGCGACCATATCAAATATCTCGTACTCGCCGCTAAAATCGGTTTGTTTGAGACGGTAATAAGATGTTCCCTGCAATGGTGCGTCATCAGTATAGGTATAGGCACGCTGGGTGTTGGAATTTCCTGCCCCGGGAATGCGACCAACCTCCTCAAATGTGGCACCGTTCCTGCTTCTTTCTATGGTAAAGAATTCATTGTTGATTTCAGTTGCTGTGGACCAATCCAGTTGTACCTTACGGGCATCCGACAACACCGCGTCAAAGGAAAGAAGTGCAATGGGAAGGGGAACCGTATATTCTACCTCAACGGTTATGACACTTATTTTTGCTTCCCGTGCCGGACCACCTCCGGCATCATTAAACACACGCATTACAAAACCGAATGCATCACTATTCACATCCGCGCCGGTAAGTTCAACACCCCACGAGTCCTCGCTTGACCCATATGTAGCCACCTCACCACTGGTCGGCCATCCGTCTCCGGATGCTTTGTTATCACCAAGGATGACCCCATCGAGAATAAGCCGTACTTCTTCATCTTTAATATTTCCTGCACTTTTCGAACGGTTCACAGAAATTGAGATGCCATTGACGACAGCTGATTCCGGAATGCCGAAGTCAATATCACGGATAACGATATACTGACTGGTTTCGCCGGCAGGAACGGAAACCGTGGCTTCTGTTGTCGGGTCGCTGAGCACATTTTCCTCATTGGACCATGCGACACTTCCGGCAGATGGATTCAGTTCCGCCAGCCCGGCAGCCATCGGTCCGGTTGTCTGTGCGTAAGATCCGAATGGAACGGCAAATACAAGGCCACTAAAAATAAGGCTGGCCCTTATCAGGTGAGTCAAGTTGGATTGCATCATCGGATTGATTTAAATAGACAGTCAGGGCCGTGTACGTAAAAATGGCCCAAGGGTTTGGAAGGCGGTACAAATGTAGCCGGATGACCTCCCAACGATTGTTTGGACAGACCAACGTTCGGATGTGGAACACCTTATTTCAGAGACGCGTTCTCCTTTGAAAGATGTACCTTTGGGCGCTTAAGACCATGACTACAGATGAATTTTAGTGCGTTCGACCTTAATGACCAGATCCTGGAAGCCATTTCTTATATGGGATTTGAACACGCCACCCCAATCCAGGAACAGGCCATCCCGGAGATTATGAAAGGACGCGATATCATTGCGTGTGCACAGACTGGCACCGGGAAAACCGCTGCTTTCGTGCTCCCGGTACTGCATAATCTTACCGTAGAACCAACATCCAAACTGGATACCCTGATCATTGTCCCTACCAGGGAACTGGCCATCCAGATAGATCAGCAAATCCAGGGCCTGTCCTATTTCCTGCCGGTGAACTCACTCGCCATATACGGCGGTGGTGATGGCAGCGAATGGGAGACACAAAAGAAAGCCCTGACCGATGGGACCAACATTGTGGTGGCTACTCCGGGCAAGCTGATTTCTCATCTGAATGTTGGAAACGGAGACCTGGGTAAAGTGCGCCATCTGGTTCTGGATGAAGCGGACCGGATGCTGGATATGAACTTCTATGATGATATCACCAAGATCAAAAAGCATCTTACAGGTTTGCGTCAGATTTCCATGTTCAGTGCAACCATGTCCCCTAAGATCCGGAAGCTGGCGCAGGAGATACTGAAAGATCCAGCCGAGATCAGTCTGGCCGTGAGCAAGCCTGCGGAACGTGTCAACCAGTCTTGTTATGCGACATACGAAAGTCAGAAAGTGCCGCTGGTGCTTC
This sequence comes from Flavobacteriales bacterium, assembly GCA_020435415.1. NCBI lineage: Bacteria > Pseudomonadati > Bacteroidota > Flavobacteriia > Flavobacteriales > Flavobacteriales bacterium. Next base: position 1,095 of record JAGQZQ010000126.1, on the reverse strand, counting down.
AGCTCATTGCCGAAAGGCCCGGGTTGAACCGCATTTTGATCTTTTCTTCTACCAAACGGAAAGTCTCCACAATTGTGAATGGTTTGAAGAAGGGTGGGTTCTCGGTTGAAGGCATTTCTTCCGACCTTGAACAGAAGGAAAGGGAAGATGTATTGTTGCGGTTCCGGTCAGACAGGGTTCGCGTATTGGTCGCAACAGATGTTCTTAGCCGGGGAATTGACATCAAGGATATTTCCGTGATCATCAACTTTGACGTGCCCAATGAAGCAGAGGATTATGTACATCGCATCGGCCGGACCGCAAGGGCCCAAACTACCGGAGAGGCCATCACGTTGGTCACCAGTGAAGATTACCACAAGCTCCAACAAATAGAGCGTTTGATCGAAAGTGAAGTTCCAAGGAAGAAATTACCGGAAGATCTTGGAGAAGCTCCGGAACTTATAACACGCAAAACCAACGGCAAAGGCCGACGCCCGGACAGAAACGGGGGAAAGGGAAAAAACAGAGGTTCATGGGGAGGCAAACGTCGCCGTTCTTCCCCACCTAAAAAAGACAACTAACGTTTGTCCAACTCCACGTAAGGACGCTCGTTTGAACCCACATAAATCTGACGCGGACGCCCGATCGGTTCTTTGTTGGCTATCATTTCCTTCCATTGTGCAATCCAGCCAGGAAGGCGACCAAGCGCAAACATCACGGTAAACATATCGGTTGGAATACCCAATGCCCTGTAAATGATTCCGGAGTAGAAATCCACATTGGGATATAGTTTGCGTTCAACGAAGTATTCATCCTTCAGCGCCACCTCTTCAAGACCTTTGGCAATTTCAAGCACAGGATCATTCACACCCAGTTTATCCAGTACTTCGTCCGCTGCTTTCTTGATAATACGCGCACGGGGATCAAAGTTCTTATAGACCCGGTGTCCGAAGCCCATCAATCTGAAAGGATCATCCTTGTCTTTGGCCTTATTGATCCACTTATCCGTATTTCCACCATCTTCCTTGATCCTTTCAAGCATTTCGATAACTGCCTGATTGGCGCCTCCATGAAGCGGTCCCCATAGCGCAATTACCCCAGCTGAAATAGAAGCAT
>JAGQZQ010000125.1 GCA_020435415.1 Flavobacteriales bacterium | reverse complement strand
AGCCTACCCTTCGGGTCGGGCGGGCAGCCCTTCCGGTCCCGCCGAAACGAAACCATCCCCGAACTATTTGGCCTTGCAACCCACAAGGTTTACCTCAAGGATGCATTGCTACATCCAGGCGTGGGCTCTTACCCCACGTTTTCACCCTTGCCCTCCGTAACCTTGTCAAAGGAGGTCTTGCCTCCCCTAACCCGGCCACCAAGTCGGCGGTATACTTTCTGTGGCACTGTCTGTCCACCATTACTGGCAGCCCCCGTTTTCACGGGGTGTGGCGCCCTGCGTTGCCCGGACTTTCCTCCCGTAGGTCATGAGACCTTCGCGCGACGGAACAACCTGCAATACAAAGGTAGGGAATATTATACGGAACGTGAGGAGATGGATGATGGACATTAGAAAATAGACAATAGAAAATGGAAACGCTATGAAGATGTCACCCCTCTGGGGCTTCCAAAGGCGATTCATTCTTCATTCTATTAAGATGACACCCCTCCGGGGCTATCATACAGCTGATGATGATCATTGTTATAGGGATTTCACCCATTCAGGATTTCCAATGCATCTTCATTCTATTAAGATGTCCCCCCTTCGGGGCTATCAAAGGCGATTCATTCTTCATTCTTGATTCTTAATTCTATTTATATCTAATCATCACCTCCGTTGCACCTCTGCCGTATTTCCGGTAAGATGCATCGTGATAAGACACATGAGGCATTTCATCAAGGATTGCATGTATGTTACTCCTTAACACACCTTCACCCACGCCATGGATTACCACGATCTTATTCCAACGGTTGTCCATAGCCTCTCTCAGAAATTCTCTGAAACGCTCCAATTGAAGTTCTAGCATTTCTCCGGGTTGCAAGCCACGGGTGCTGTCTACCAACTCTTCCAGATGCAGGTCGATCTCATAGGTAGTGCGCTCACGACGTGTGGGTACTCTTTTTGGCTCTGGTTCGGATTTTACTCCGTGTGGAATAGATGCCGTCTCGTTCAGCAAATCTTCAACGATATCTTCGCGAACTTTAATGAGGTCGCCCACGGACATCGGTAGTTCAAGGCCTTCCTCCACCTGCACACGAACCATCCCCGGACCGATGATATAGGTCACGACACCTTCGCCTGTCTCGTTCAGGAATGTGACACGGTCACCCACTTTGAATGGATTATGCGGATACATCCCATTAAAAATAAACAGGATGAAAACGCCAACCATCCAGACGGTTGAGTTCAAGCGCCGGAGCCGGGAATTTGATAAAACCGAAAGTATTGAACAGAAATCCAAGAGCCTTGCTTCTGGTCTCTATCCTGGTTAGATCGACATCCAGGGAAAAGTAAAACTGACGATATCTTTCCGGGGTTACATACACCCCTTGCCCCTGGGTGATGGGATGATTTTCCGAACCACCGGTCATACCATCCGCGCCGTAACCCAGGGCCACATTCAGCCACCCCGGCCACCAGGTCACACGGTCCTTACCCAGGAATGACCGGGGAGAAACCGACAACCAGTAGGTTTGTCCATTATAATCTTTCAGCAACTCTTCATTCAGTCCATGTCCAAGCAAGTCCGGACGATATTCAGCATACATAGAACGATGGAATGAGAACTTCGGAGTGATCCTTTGCTCTTGCCAGCATGCATGTTGCGCCATGACCAGTCCCGCACCGGTGCCATTGGCCACGAGATCTCCCCATGATGCGCCCCATTCTGAGGAGAATCCATCCAGAATCTCGATGGTCGTGAGAAACATAAAGCCCAGTGATCCACCAAGCCAAAGCTGTTTGCGAGGGCCCGCCCCGGTCCATTGCATGGCTTTGATCCCCAGTCGGCCAACATAGTAACCGGTAGTCATATGCCCCATCTTATCCATCTGCAACCACTCTTTGTTGTCATTAAAGAAGTGAAATGACGAACGGGGGTAATCCGCATACCAAAGTTGATTAAGACCAATCATGGTCACACCATAAACAGCGCCTTCAGCAATCAGCAAGCCACGAAGTCGCTTCTTATTGAGGCTATCGGAAGGTGTCCAGAAGCTACTACCATTCTGGGCGCGCAATGAAGGGATGCTGATCAGGAAGATAACCAGGCAAAGGAACACACGAACCGCCCGGGGCGGTGCATATGTTCTGAGGGAAAGCATCGCGGCCAGGGTTATTCTGCTGGGATCAGGCTCTCATGGGCTGCCTTAAGGATAGCCAATGCCTTCTCACTGGATGAAGATTCCGCGTAGGTTCTGAGGACGGGTTCTGTTCCTGAAGGACGGATCATGAGCCACTCATCATCACTCACAAAAAACTTGAATCCGTCAAGGTCCTCCATGCGCTGAACCGCGTAGCTATCAAAACTGCTGATCTTACCTTCCTTGCATTGTGCAATCACATCTTCCTTGACCTTTTCTGTCAGATGAAGATCAATACGTTCATACGCAAAGGCACCCACGATATCATACAACTCATTGATCAGTTGCTCGAGCGTTTTGCCGGTCTTCACCATGTATTCCAGCAAGGTCAGTCCGATCCAAATGCCATCACGTTCCGGAATATGGCCTTTGATGGCGATACCGCCGGACTCTTCTCCTCCAAGCAGTACATCATCCTTCAGCATCACATCGCAGATGTATTTAAAACCGATCTTCACCACATCATGTTCAAGGCCGAAGTGTTTGCAGAGTTTATTGATCCTTACGGATGTGGAAAATGCCGTACACACCTTTCCTTTCAACCCTTTCACTTCATACAGGTATCTTATAAGGAGAAGGATCACATGATGTGAATCCACAAATCGCCCGGATGCATCGTACACTCCGATACGATCGGCGTCGCCATCCGTAGCAAAACCGAATGCGAACTTTCCTGAGCGTGCAATATGTTCGGAGAACGGCTTAAGGTTCTTATGAATGGGCTCTGGTGCAGTGCCATAAAATGACGGGTTCTTTTCGCAATGCATCAGATCTGCATTGGGCAAGAGACGCCTCACAGCATCCTGACCCGCACCGTACATGGCATCATACGCAATGGTCAGTCCGGATTTATGTATCGCGTCCAGGTCGAATGAAGCTGCCACATGATCACAATACATGGTTTCCATATCCAGCGTTTCCACCACCCCTTTCTGCCTCATGGCATCGAGATCAATTTCTCCAAGATTCAGACCGTGTTCTGCGGGAATCATTTGTTCAACCTGCTCTACATCTTTTGGGAGCAGCGGACCACCAAATGCGCCTTTAAGTTTGTATCCGTTGTATTCGGGAGGATTGTGACTTGCTGTGATAATTACACCCAGTCCGGCTCCTTTCCTGGTCACAGCCAGGGAAACCATCGGCGTGGTTACCTCCTTGTCGGAGATATACACCTTGATGCCTTTGTGCGCCAGCACTGCTGCCACTGTGGAAGCAAACATCTTACCACCAAAACGACAATCATAACCCACTACCACTTCCTGTGAAAGATTGCTTTTCTTCAGCCATTCTGCGGTGGCTACAGCAACCCTCGCTACATTGTCTACCGTAAATTCTCTGGCGATAATGGCCCGCCAGCCATCGGTCCCGAACTTGATCCTGGTCATCTTTTTAATGAATTAGACGCTAAAAATAATAAAAGTAGCCGGTCTTTTGGCCGGGATATTTTCACCACTCAAACAATACATTGTATCATCAAGCCTTCACCAGCCGGTTAGAATCTGACAAGCGGTACCCGTTGGATCGGATCACCTTCATCAATTGGTCGCGTGCAGTGTCAATATAAAAGGCATCCATGTTCGACACCGTACCCTCTTTGATCATATCCAGGGACTTCACCGCTTTGGCGCATGCCTGTATCACGTGCTTATCTGTTCGTTGGTATGTCATTGGTCAGGGTGTTTATACGCCTTTATTACCTTGGGCATGGCAATTCCTTAAATGCTATATTTGTATTCAAAGGTAGGGTTCCAATGCCGCATGTTAATGTATTGAATTGATTCTCAAAAATGAAGAAGCTCCGAAATTTCCACATACATTTAATGGCTCTGACCGGCATCACAATGGCCGTAGGTTGCGGTGACAACGGGGCTTCAACCAATACTGAGGAGAAAAAAAGATCCGGTGAAGTTTTTCAGGCAAGTGCAGGCCGCACCTACCTCAAAATGGAGGATGCGGATACTTTCATGTCGGATTGGTCTACCAAAAACATTGTGGTTTGTCACTCGATCGGGGATCCTGACAACCTTCACCCGACCAATGGAAACACCAGTCCACGCACTGCGATTCACAACTTCATTCACCGTTACCTGATCGCTTCCGACCCCAAGAACCTTTCGGTTATGCCGGATCTTGTCACCTCACTTCCGGAGATATCACATGACGACCTGCATTTCACCTACACCCTCAGGGATGACGTTACTTTTGACGATGGCAGTCCATTGACCGTAGACGACGTCATATTTTCATTGAAAGCAGCCAAATGTCCGCTTACGAACAACCCGCAGGCAAAGCCATACCTCCAGACCATGATGGATATCATCAAGGAAAAAGATCCGCGAAAATTTACCATCGTCATGTCGAGGCGCTATCTGCATAACATTGTATTGTTAACGGACTTTGTGATTATTCAGGAAAGCTTCTATGATAAAAACAAAATTCTAGCACTGTATCCATTCAAAGAGATCAGTGATTCCTTGTTCCGCCCCGAAGACCATCCTGATCTGGTGGCATGGGCCAATGGCTTCAATGATTCAAAATTCGGCATGGACCCTGCTTATATCAAAGGACTGGGGCCTTACGAGGTGGTAAGCTGGGAACAAGGTCAGGCCATTACCCTGGTGCGCAAGAAAGATCACTGGACACAGCGTCTTGATAACCCAACCTATTACGACCGGTCGTATCCGGAAAAAATCATATTCAAGTTGAACCGGGACGCCAATTCTCAAATACTGGATTTCAAGTCTCAGGTGATGGATGCTTCGTTCTATACCAGTTCGCGTACCATACTCGAACTTCAAAAGGATGATAATTTCAACAGAAACTATCACAGTTGCATTACCACCAACTACAATTACAGCTACATGGCTTTGAATATGAGGCCGGATGGCGTGAAGCACAAAAAACTGTTTACGGACGAAAAGGTAAGAAATGCGATGGCCCTGCTCACACCGGTGGAAGACATACGCATGGTGATCGGTAAAGGAAAAGCCGTACGGCAGATCGGACCTGTATCCCCGCTCAAACCCGATTACAACAGTGACCTCACACCTATCCCCCTGGATGTGGAGAAAGCAAAAAAATTGCTGGATGAGACCGGGTGGAAAGACACCGACGGAGATAACATACGTGATAAAGTCATTGACGGAGAAAAGATTCAGTTCATGGCAGATCTTCATTATATGAATTCCCAGGTGGAATGGAAAGACATGGCAACCATGATCAAAGAATCATGTTACAAAGCGGGTATTCAGATTAACCTCGTACCGTTGGAATTGTCCGTACACTACAACAGTGCCATGGCACACGACTTTGACCTCATGTTGGGTTCGTGGTCCACCTCCTACATGCCGGATGATTTCTCGCAACTATGGCATACGGAATCATGGGGCAGCCAGGGAAGTAATTTCACCGGCTTCGGCAGCCCTGAAACGGATGCATTGATCGATTCCATCCGCTACTGTGTTCATGATTCACTCAGAATACCGATGGTGCACAGATTCCAGGAAATACTTTACAGAGAACAACCCTACATCTTTATGACATCGGGTACCAACCGGAATATCGTTCACAAGCGTTTTGGTAATGTAGATATCCTGTTTGACCGGACCGGTGCCTGGTTGCCCAACCTGCAATTACTTTATGGAAAAGTTCCGATGCAGTCCGGTGCCGGACCTGTATCCAAAGAAAGCAGTACGGTGAACTAGCAACCCCGAACACACTCATGGGCAAATACCTGCTCAAAAGAATTCTTGTATTTTTCCCTACCCTGGTGGTGATCACCCTGCTCGGATTTATTCTGAGTATCAATATGCCGGGAGACCCTGTGGACCGTCTAATGACCACAGCACAAAGCACCGGGGATCTTGTACAGGCATCGGGCAATATGGAAGCGCAAAAACGCGAATGGCGGAAAAAACTGGGGTTGGACCTACCGGTATTTTACTTTAGCCTCCACAACCTTGCCACACCCGACACCATCCACCGCATCTATGATCCCTCACATCGCCAGGCCCTGGAACGCCTGATCCATCAATATGGTAACTGGCCGCAGATCGTAGAATTCCATGAAGCACTGAAGGCATTTGTAGCCATGCATAGCCGGGTCTCCCTGAATCCCGGCGATACCATGACAGAAGAAGTCAATCAACTGCGCTTCGAGTCCCTTTCCCTTTTGTCTACTTACGATACGGATGTACTCGAAACGCGTATCAACAACATGGCAACAAGATATCAAGGCCATCCTGCGCTCCATGCGTTGTCTTCGCAGATTAATGTGATTCAGGAACGCTTTCGTGAGATGAAAGAGAAGGCCACACCCTGGAAGCTTTATGTCCCTACCCTTTCTTTTCACCTCCACAATCAATACCACCGCTGGATCTTCGGGGATGGGAACTGGATCACCGGGAAAGATGCAAAGTTCAGCAAAGGATTGATCCGTGGTGATTTCGGGCTGTCCTTTGCAACCAAACAACCCATTTCTGCCGCCATTGGCAGTAAGATATGGTGGTCTTTGCTGTTTACCGTGCTGTCGGTAATCCTTGCCTATGTGGTAAGCATACCCATTGGTATCCGGGCTGCATCAAAGCCACATTCACGGTTCGACAGGATCACAACTGTAATCCTCTTCGTACTATACTCTATGCCTTCGTTCTGGTTTGCAACGTTACTCCTGATGACATTCGCCAACCCTGACGTTCTTCCCATCTTCCCGGCTTCCGGGGTAAAACCTGCCACAGGCTTTCCCGAAGGTGCCGGTTTCTTTCAACAACTCCGGATCACCCTCCCCTATCTGGTATTGCCCCTGACCTGCTATACATACAGCTCCTTTGCCTTTCTCTCACGAACAATGCGCGTGGCAATGATCGAGGCGATTGACATGGACTACATTCGGACCGCAAGAGCAAAGGGATTAACAAAGAGGAAAGTCATTTACAAACATGCATTTCGTAACGCACTGCTCCCCATCATTACCATTTTCACCAACATCTTCCCCTATGCCATTGGTGGGTCTATTATCCTGGAAACCATCTTTACCCTACCAGGCATGGGACTTGAAATGTACATGGCCATCGGGAATAAGGATCACCCCACCATTATTGCCATATTGACACTTTCCGGTGCCCTGACCCTTATTGGCTTCCTACTCGCGGATATCCTCTATGCAATCGCTGACCCACGCATAAGCTATGGAAAAAGATAAGAATACCTATAGCGAAGTGGCACCCGGTATCAGCCCGAAAGGATATACCTGGCGAACCTTTAGAAGGAACCGTCCTGCATATTACTCACTGTACATCCTGGGTGTCCTTGCCCTGGTGGCACTCCTGGCTCCCTTGCTGGCAACCGACATGCCCTGGTATATCCAATACCGGAGTCAAAACTTGT
>JAGQZQ010000124.1 GCA_020435415.1 Flavobacteriales bacterium | reverse complement strand
ATTTGACCGGCAATCAGAAACATACTATCTTTATCACATGAATCTTGTTACCGGCGGAACCGGACTCCTGGGGTCCCATTTGATTTACGACCTGGTCAGGAAAGGTGAAAAGGTGCGGGCTTTACGCAGGCCTGGCAGCGATATTTCCCTTACCCGCGATGTCTTTTCTTATTATTGTCAGGATTCAGAAGCGCTGTTTTCAGAAATTGAGTGGGTAGAAGGCGACGTGCTGGATATCTTCTCCTTGCAGGATGCGCTGATTGGTGTCAACCAGGTTTACCATTGTGCAGCCCTGGTGTCATTCAATCCTTCCACCCGAAGAAAAATGCTTCAGGTGAACGTAGAAGGAACAGCCAACGTGGTGAACCTTTCTCTTGAAGCTGGTATTGAGAAGTTGGGTTATGTAAGTTCAATAGCAGCTTTGGGGCGTGCGAATGCAGATGGAGATGTGGTTACTGAAAAGACCGAATGGCGCCCGTCTTCCGATAATTCACTCTATTCGGTCAGCAAATACTACGGTGAACGTGAGGTCTGGAGGGGTATTGCCGAAGGACTTAACGCATACATCATCAACCCATCAGTCATCATAGGGCCGGGTAACTGGAAGAGAGGAAGCGCCAGTATGTTCTACAAGGTGTGGGAAGGATTGGGTTATTACACCTCCGGGATCAACGGTTTTGTGGATGTACGGGATGTGAGTGCTTCAATGATCCGGTTAATGCAAAGTGAGGTTGAAAATGAACGGTTCATTATCTCATCTGAGAACTGTCCGTATAAACTCGTATTTGAGTGGATTGCCGAGGTCCTTGGAAAGAGCAAGGCAAGCATAGAAGCCGGTTATATTATCAGTGAAATGGCATGGCGTTTTGAAAGTGCCAGGGCGTTGCTCACCGGAGTGAAGCCGCTAATTACAAAGGAAACCGCCCGCATGGCGCACCGCCAGTATTTTTATTCCAACGAAAAGATTGTGCAGGCTGTGGGCATTGAGTTTATTCCGGTGGAACAAGCGGTGAAGGATACCGCAGAAATTTTCCTGCGATCGTTTATGCCTTCCCTTTCAAAGTCCGGCGCCCTCGCGCGTTAGATCGTTACTTCAAACCTTCTTCCGATTGCATCCGTGACGCTTCGTTGATGATCTGTTGGTACACGGTATCCATCAATGCAGGCTGACTGCGATAGTAAGCAAAACTCGTATCAAATCGCTCCTGGGTAACCCCATACTTCTTAAACACGAATGGGTAGATCTGTGCGTGATACTTATTTGAGATGGGCAGTTTGTTCAGGTTGGAAGCTGATTCAAGAAGGTGCATGTCCAAAAGCATAGCGGCCATCGTATCCTGGGATATCATTCCTGCCGGCACCTGGAATTCGTTTGTTTCCGATTGACAACCGGTGTTTCCTGTTGCCAGCAAGAAAAGCCCAATGATGATATAAAGCCGGAAGCTCATGGCAACGGATCGAACAGCAGGCGTTCTCCCGGTTCACCCTCTACGATTTGTCCATCTGCGTAAACGGTTCTACCGTTCACAAACGTTCTGGCAATACATGAAGGAAACCGGTGACCTTCAAAGGGTGACCATCCGCATTTGGACAAGATCATCTCTTCTTTCACGTCGGTGGATTTATTCATATCTATCAGTACAAGGTCGGCCTGATAGTCTGTTCTGATAAATCCACGTTTACGGAGGCGAAAGGCAGTGGCCGGTGCATGGCACATTTTATCTACCACTTCAGTAATGGTGTATACGCCCTGTCCGCTAAGTTCGAGCATGGCAGGCAAGGCAAACTGAACCAGTGGTCCTCCCGAAGGGGCAGTGATATAGGGTTGTGACTTTTCCTCCTTTGTATGAGGAGCGTGGTCTGTGGCTACCACATCAATCCGTCCCGATTTAACCGCCATTCGAATGGCATCCCGGTCCGTTTCCTTTTTAACGGCGGGATTCCATTTGATGAAGTTGCTTTTGGAAATGTAGTCGGCATCGGTGAACCATAGATGGTGGATGCAGGCTTCGGCGGTGATGCGTTTATCAGCAAGAGGTTTTCCTTCTTCCAGCAAAGACAGTTCCTTTTGGGTGGATACGTGGAGCAGGTGAAATCTCGTGTTATTCTTCGCAGCCAGTTCCACCGCCAGGGAAGATGACTTGTAACACGCTTCTTCCGACCGGATCAATGGATGTGCTGAGGGTGGCAAGGCATCACCGTACTTTTCCTTGTATAAAGCCATGTTCGAGCGGATGGTCGCTTCGTCTTCGCAATGTGCTGCCAGCAGGGTGGGGCATTCGGCAAACAAACCTTCCAGGGTATGTTTGTTATCCACCAGCATATTTCCGGTGGAAGAGCCCATGAAAACTTTCACACCGCAAACCCTGGTAACATCCGTTTTCAACACTTCTTCCAGGTTGTCGTTGGAAGCGCCCATGTAAAAGGAATAATTGGCGATGGACTTTTCAGCAGCCAGTGCATACTTGTCTTCCAGTAATTGTTGGGTGAGGGCATTGGGAACAGTGTTGGGCATTTCCATAAATGAGGTGATACCGCCGGCTACCGCTGCCCTCGATTCATGGTAGATATCGGCTTTATGGGTGAGGCCTGGCTCACGGAAATGCACCTGGTCGTCAATGGCGCCAGGGATCAGATGGAGTCCGCTTGCATCAATCCATTCAGGTGAGTCGGATTGAAACTGTTCAGGTTGTCCGGATTCCCGGAATACCTCAGCAATCCGGCCATCTTTGATCAGCACGCCGCCTGTGAAATATTCTCCCTCGTTTACAACAGTGGCGCCCCATATGACTATGGGTTTACTCATGTTTTGGTTTTTCTGTAGTTAGAGAACCAGCTCTTGATTTTCATCTGAAGAACACCGAAGATGGCTTCTTTAAAAATACCGCTGGACATTTTGGATTCACCCTGTGTTCTGTCGGTGAAAATAATCGGTACCTCGGTAATCTTGAATCCGAGTCTGGACGTTGCGAATTTCATTTCAATCTGGAAGGCATAACCCATGAACTTGATCTTGTTCAGATCAATGGTTTCCAGAACTTCGCTTTTGTAACATTTGAATCCTGCTGTGGTGTCGCGGATCTTCATTCCGGTGATAAACCTGACATAAACCGAGGCGAAGTAAGACATCAGTACGCGACCCATGGGCCAGTTCACCACATTCACCCCGTTGATATACCGGCTGCCAATGGCAAGGTCGGCACCTTCCTCTGCACATGCCTTTCGGAGCCTGATTAAGTCCTGGGGGTTATGGGAAAAGTCCGCATCCATCTCGAAGATGTAACGATAACCTTTATTGAGGGCCCAGCGGAAACCATGAATGTAAGCCGTACCAAGTCCAAGCTTGCCTTTCCGCTCTTCGATAAACAAGCGGTCTGCATGGGACGCCATGATCTCTTTCACGATATTGGCTGTTCCATCCGGGGAGCCGTCATCAATGATCAGCACATGGAAAGGAAAATCCAACGTCATCACCGCAGCAATGATCTGGCGGATGTTCTCCTTCTCATTGTAGGTGGGAATGATCACCAGGCTATCGGAAGTGGGCATTTGGTTCATCGCCTACGAAGATAAGCAAGTTGCATTGATGCAGACAGGGTCCATTATTTAAGAAATGTTAAATCAGGAGCGTTTGTCATACAGACATCATCCGTCTGAGATAGTTTAACTGACCCAGGTGATAATTGAAATGGGTGGTCAGGTGAATCAGGAAATGCCCATGAGTCATGGGTTTCCCGAAGACCTCTACAGGGTAAGGTTTATTCAGTATATCCTCTTCAAGGTTACTCAGGGTTTGATCAATTCGTGTTTTACATTCACTTATCATGGTGACAAGCGCTTCTTTGGAAAGTCCTTTGGTGCTGAATTCCTTGTCGCGTTCCCTTACATAACCTGTGTTGCCCAATATGGCCCCGATGAAGTGATCGATGTTTCCGCACAGGTGCAATGCCAGGTTTCCGGCGCTGTTGGTGATATCGCCGCGCACCTCCCAAAGCTGTTCATCATTATCGAAGGAAGCGATTTCGGCCGCTAATTTTTCAAGGTCGCGGTTATAAAATTCCCGCAAAGATGTGAGTATGCTCATGATGATTTTTTAGTTTGGTTGAAGGGCACCTTGTCTGATCTCATCCACGACGGAGGGGTCCAGCAGTGTGCTGGTATCGCCGAGGGCATCACTGCCTTCGGCAACCTTTCTGAGGATACGCCGCATGATCTTTCCGGACCGCGTTTTCGGCAGGCCGGATACAAATTGAATCTTATCCGGTTTGGCGATGGGGCCTATGATCTCATTCACCTTGGCGATGATGTCTTTGCGCACTGCCTCCTCGTTCTCCGGTTTCTGCGCACAGATCACATAAGCGTAGATACCCTGACCCTTGATGTCATGGGGATATCCGACGACGGCGGACTCTACCACAAATTCATTTTCATTAATGGCATTTTCTATCTCTGCTGTGCCCAGTCTGTGACCGGATACATTGATCACATCATCCACCCGGCCGGTGATCCGGTAATATCCGTCCTCATCACGCCGACATCCGTCACCGGTAAAATATTTTCCTTGATAAGTTGAGAAATAGTTGGTGATGCAGCGGTCATGATCGCCATAGGTCGTGCGGATCATACCGGGCCATGGAAAGGCCATGCAAAGGTTCCCTTCCACGGAATTTCCGGATAGCTCCTGACCTTCGTTGTCCACAATCACAGGCCTGATTCCCGGAAGGGGCAGGGTGGCGAAGGATGGTTTTAGCGGAGTGATGCCGGCCAGAGGAGAGATGAGAATACCGCCCGTTTCTGTTTGCCACCAGGTATCCACGATGGGGCATTTTTCTTTGCCAATGTGGTGGTGATACCATTCCCATGCTTCCTGATTGATGGGTTCACCCACGGTTCCGAGTACCTTAAGTGAGGACAGGTCATAGGGTTCAACGAACTGGGTGCCGCAGGCTTCCAGGGCACGTATGGCCGTCGGGGCGGTATAGAAGATATTCACTTTGTACTTATCCACCACCTGCCAGAAACGACCGGCGTCCGGCCAGGTGGGTATGCCTTCGAATAAAACCGAGGTAGCTCCGGCCAGCAAGGGACCGTAAACCATGTAGGTATGACCGGTGATCCAACCCACATCCGCCGTGCACCAGTACACCTGTCCTTCTTCATATTGAAAAACATTGCGGAAAGAATATTCTGCAAAAACCATATAACCACCACATGTGTGCACCACCCCTTTGGGTTTGCCGGTGGATCCTGAGGTGTAAAGGATGAAAAGCATGTCTTCTGCACCCATCGTTTCGGCTTCGCATTCATCCGGCTGACCTTCCAGGGCGTCATGCAACCAGATATCCCGGCCATCCTTCATGCTTACCGTATCCCTGGTGCGTTGCTGCACAACCACCTTCCGGATGGTCGGGCAGGTGGCGAGTGCTTCATCCACAATGCTTTTTAGCGCTACTTTCTTGTTTCCGCGGAATGCGCCGTCAGCTGTGATAAGTATGCTACAGGTGGCATCATTGATCCGGTCTGACAGTGATTTGGCGGAAAACCCAGCGAAGACCACCGAATGAATGGCACCGATTCGTGCACACGCCAGCGTTGCAATCGCCAGGTCAGGGGTCATGGGCATGTACAGGCAAACACGGTCGCCCTTCTTTACGCCAAGAGACCTGAGCATATTTCCAAAGCGGCATACACGGTGATACAATTGCCGGTAGGTGATTTTCTCCCCCTGCTCATTGGGATCGTTTGTCTCCCAGAAAAAAGCCACCTGATCTCCCCGGGTTCCCAGGTGGCGGTCCAGACAATTCTCGGTGATGTTCAACTCACCGTCGCCAAACCATTTAACGGAGAATGGGTCAAAGGACCAGTCCAGTACCCGGGTCCACTTTTTTTTCCATGTAAAGGGGGATGCGAGGTTTGCCCAGAAACCTTCAGGGTCCTGGATGGCAGCCTCGTATTGCGACTTGTACTCATCCAGTGTAGAAATCTTTGATATCATAGGTTATGTGGTTATTCCGATGGTGAAATTAGGGAATTGAATATAGCAATAGAAACCCATTCGACCAAGGAAGGGGATCGTGTTGTTCATTGCGCTAAGATTCGATTGCGTTAATGATTGAATCTTTATGGCGCTATCACCATCATCTTACCACCCCAGGATCTTGGCAAACATCAGCGGGGCAACAATGGAAGCATCCGATTCTACAATATGTTTAGGCGCTTCCACAGATAATTTTCCCCAGGTAATCTTTTCATTTGGAACGGCGCCGGAGTAGGAGCCATAACTTGTGGTCGAATCCGAGATCTGGCAGAAGTAGCTCCATAACGGTGTGTTTTCAAGCTCCATGTCCTGGATAAGCATGGGTACCACACAAATGGGGAAATCACCGGCTATGCCTCCACCGATCTGGTAAAAACCGATGCCTTTACCACCTGAGTTCTCAGTGTACCATCCGGCGAGGAACTGCATATATTCGATGCCGGATTTTACGATAGATGCATTGAACTCTTCCTTGATACAATACGAGGCGAAGATGTTTCCGAGGGTGGAATCTTCCCACCCGGGGACGATGATCGGCAGGTTCTTTTCTGCGGCTGCCAGCATCCAACTGTTTTTCGGGTTGATCTGATAATACTGTTCAAGCACGCCGCTCAGTAACATCTGGTAAAAATATTCGTGAGGGAAGTGGCGCTTGCCGTTGTTGTATGCATCAGACCACACTTTGTGAATGTGTTTCTGCAATCTTCTGAATGCTTCCTCTTCCGGAATGCATGTATCGGTAACGCGGTTGAAGCCTTCGTCCAGCAGAGCCTGCTCGTCTGCGGGCGACAGGTCACGGTAATTAGGAACACGTTTGTAAAAATCATGGGCCACCAGGTTGAAAACATCCTCTTCAAGATTGGCTCCGGTGCATGAGATGATCTGCACCTTATCCTGACGGATCATCTCTGCCAGGGAGATACCCAATTCCGCTGTACTCATGGCACCGGCCAGTGTGATCATCATCTTGCCACCTTCATCCAGGTGTTGGATATATCCGTCGGCGGCGTCGCGCAATGCGGCGGCGTTGAAATGATGATAATGGTTCTCAATGAAATCTGTGATGGCACCCATGGCTGATTGAAAAAAATTGAACAAAAATGAAGAGGGTCAAAGATAAAAACAATTTGATTTTAGTGGGCTTTGAAGGGAAGGATACCCGACGTTAACTTTTGTATAACATATGTGATACAATGAAACCGTTCCTTCGCGGCAAATTAAATACCTGGCAACTACTTAAGGGTCCTTTTACTCGATGAAATTATTTCTGGTACCTGCGGCGTTGTTGATGTGCGTATATGTAAATTCAAGTGCTCAGGGGTCATGTGATGAACCCGACGGTACTTTCTTTGTAGATCCGGGAGGCATCTCTAATCTGAATGATGCCTTGACTGCAGGCAAGTGTTATGCGGTGAACCGTTCCACTCCCGGGACATTTTGTTATACTTTCCGGTTCCCTTCTTCTGGCTATATAAAGCGAACGATTATTTCACATTTCAGTAATTGTAATGGTGGTACTTGTTCACATACAAGTTCAGCTACCTCCGCAGCTTCAGGTTGTTTCGATTTTCCTCCGAAGGGGTGTGGTCTTTCCGCAAAGTGTGCGTCTTAAAACAAATCCGGACAAAAGGCGATCTAATTTAAGTCATAGATTTAACATTTGTTGACGGTGGAATT
>JAGQZQ010000123.1 GCA_020435415.1 Flavobacteriales bacterium | reverse complement strand
TCGGGGTACCACCTCCTGCTGTAGGGGTGGGCGTATTCCTCACGGGTGGATTATCTTTTGGTGCCGGCGGAGCTTCCTCCTTTTTGGGAGGTGTTTCCGGTTTGCTGGCGCTTGCAGCAATCACGGGTTTTGCAGGTTCTTCTTTTTTGATCGGGGATTCCGCCTTGGGTGCCACAGGCTCTGCTTTTTTCGCCGGTTCCGGTGCTTTTTGCTGCGGAGTCTCCTCCTTCTTGCCCTTATCACCTGCAAATGTTAGCGGCTTTTTGGCTCTGGCCGGGGGACGACGTCTTATTTCATTACGTACCGGCTTCTTATCGTCTGATGGATTATTCGCAGTCATAAGGATCCTTTTTAGGGGTTCGACCTGTTACAAATGTAAACTATTTTTTGACTTGGGATAACCTTCAGCGCCTCAGGGAGAACCATTTACGCGATCGTTTTAGCAAGCCGATATGCCAAAATCATCAGCTACAGGGAAGGTTGTCCGGAAAGCCACTCGAGCTGCTCATACCAATCCTCTCCGTACTTGCGCACCAGGGCATCCTTCAGAAAACGGAACACCGGAACATCCTTTTTGATCCCACATTTAACGGCGGACTTGCAGATTTCCCAGCGATGATAATGAAGTTGATCATAGGTACCGCCTTTCTGGACCCGTATGGGATACAGATGGCATGAAATGGGTTTCTTAAAGGCCGTTTTACCATCTTCATAGGCCTGCTCGAAAGCGCACAATGCAATGCCATTGCGGAAAACGGCAAAAGCACATTCCCTGCCTTCCACCAATGGAGTCACAAGCTCACCCTGATTATCTTTGTTCCACACCCCTTCTTCCTCAACCACTTCAAGACCTTTGGCTTCCATATAAGGTTTCACAGCTTCAAGCGCATCTTCCATCTGAGGGATTTCCGAGGCTTCAAGGGGTGCACCGGCATCACCCTCCACACAACAGATCCCCTTGCACTTCTTTACGTCACACTGAAAACGTTTTTCCAGCAGCTCTTCTGAAACAATGGTTTGCCCGATGATGATCATAATGCAATTATAATGTAATTCTGCATGGTGTACATCGAATATCATTACTTTTGCAAGCGCTAACGGTAACCGGAGGACCCAAAGAACATACGTCATGAATCAGAAAGCAGACATCTTCAAGAAAATCGTTTCTCATGCGAAGGAATATGGTTTTGTATTTCCTTCAAGTGAAATATATGACGGATTGGGAGCGGTCTACGACTACGGTCCGTATGGGGTTGAGCTGAAGAACAACCTGAAAGAGTACTGGTGGAAGTCCATGGTACAGATGCATGAAAATGTAGTGGGCATTGATTCTGCCATTTTTATGCACCCGAAAATATGGGAAGCCAGTGGCCACGTCGGTGGCTTCAACGATCCTATGATCGACAACAAGGATTCAAAAAAACGTTACCGGGCGGATGAACTGATTGAGGGGAAGATCGCGCAATACCGCAACAAAGGCAAAAACGACAAAGCCGACCAGCTGCACTCAGATTTTGTAAAATGCCTGGAAGGGGATGACCTGAAAGGATTCTACGATCTGATCATCGCACATGAGATTGCCTGTCCGGAATCCGGTTCACGCAACTGGACAGAGGTACGACAATTCAACCTGATGTTCTCAACGCAGATGGCATCAGCAGCGGATGCGGCAGACAAGGTCTACCTGAGACCTGAAACCGCCCAGGGTATTTTTGTGAATTTTTTGAATGTACAGAAGTCTGCCCGGATGAAGATTCCCTTCGGCATCGCCCAGATCGGAAAGGCATTCCGGAATGAGATTGTGGCGCGTCAGTTCATCATGCGGATGCGGGAATTCGAGCAGATGGAAATGCAGTTCTTTGTAAGACCGGGTGAAGAACAACAATGGTTCGAACACTGGAAGGAAAAGCGTCACAACTGGCACCTCAGTTTGGGTGGCCAATCCGAAAACTACCGCATTCACGTTCACGATAAGCTGGCGCACTATGCCAATGCAGCTGTGGACATTGAATACCAATTTCCGTTCGGGTTCAAAGAAGTGGAAGGTATACATTCCCGTACTGACTTTGACCTGGGCAATCACCAGAAATTCTCGGGCAAGAAGCTCCAGTACTTTGATCCGGAGATCAACGAGAGCTATGTGCCCTATGTGGTTGAAACTTCCATCGGCGTGGACCGCCTCTTCCTCACCGTACTTTGCAATGCCTATACGGAAGAAGAAGTTGGTCAGGGAGAAAAAAGCGACATCCGCACCGTATTGAAAATCCCTGCCATGATCGCCCCGGTGAAGGTGGCCATCCTGCCACTGGTGAAGAAAGACGGATTGCCTGAGCTGGCCCGAAAGATCATGTCGCGACTACAGCTTCAGTACAACTGCAGGTACGATGAGAAGGATGCCATCGGCAGACGTTACCGTCGCCAGGATGCCGTGGGTACGCCATTTTGTGTGACCATAGATCATGACAGCCTTTCTGACAATGCAGTGACCATACGTGAAAGGGACAGCATGAAACAGGAACGGGTATCCATCGACCGTCTGGAGGAAGTGATCCGCCAAGGCATCCATCTCGAGACAAGCTTAATGCAGCAGGCCTAGTTCTTCACCAGGAATGCTTTCCTGATCACAGGAAGTGCATCTTTCTCCTGCCAGACCAACAGGTAGCAACCAGGCTTCCAATCCGGGGGAATGGGATGCAGGAATGGTTGCCTGCCCGGTACAATACGTTCCAGGCACCTTCCGGTCATATCGTATACCTCCAGGTAACCATGGTCGGGTATGTTATTGGCATACAACTGCCGGTTCACGAAGCCCATGATATAGTTGCCGGGTAACTGAGTGGCAATCGTTTCCTCGCCGGTGTCCGGTGAACCATACATGCGCAGGTCATCGAAGGATAAATTCCCTTTGGATTTCGAGTAAACCACGGCCACGTGCGAGGGAAAAACGGGAAGTGATAATCCCACCGTCGAATCCCGCACATCATTCAGGTAGATATGGGCAAGGGTATCCCATACCATACTATCTGTGGTGATCATGACAGATAGGTGACTCAGGCTATCCAGTGAATTTCCCTTGATCCAGAAGCTAAGTGAGTCGGAGGCTACGGGTGCCGGCCACATCAGCATGGCGCCGTTGTTCGCGAATTTAAATGCATTAGGTCCGCTTGGTCCGCTGGATGTAGAGGATGAATACATTCCATGGTGTGATGCAAACCACCTGGAAGGCAGGGTTGCCGCAGTCCCATCATAGAGGGTGAAGTCTTCCGCCATCCGGATGGATTGCGCATTTGTGTTTGTTAAAGAGAGGATGCTGATACATCCAATCAGGAAAGTCTTTGTTCGGTTCATGGTTTTTTGATGCCAAAACTATGACCGCTGCCGCCCCTGAATGAACCAAAGGCTTGCTGAAAATCTCCTGCGCAAGTTTGTGTAGAAAGTTCTCCTGAAAAAATCTATTCGCTCAGGGAACGTTTTTACAATACAGTCCCGAGACATTCATATTGATACAGGAACAATACTTCAATAGGGCATTTAGAAAGTAATCCTTTTATTCCTGTTAACTCGGATTAAAGTCAATCATCCATTTGGCATATTATTATATACCTTTGATAAACCTTTTCTATTAACATCCTCTAAAAGTTCCGTTTCGCGCTTGATATTCCGAGGCATTCATTTCAAAAAGTGGCATTGATTATTCTGGAAATCATCGCTCCGTGACCATAAGACTCAGCAAATACCTATGGCTCGTATCACTCATGTGGCTAATGCAAAGCTGCAAACAGGACCCATATTTACCACCGCCCATTTACAATGGCGAGGCACGTGCCATAAAAGAAGGCAAACCATGGAATGCCTGGATATATGCAAAACCGAGAAGGCTATACCCTCAACATGGCTTTTACTTATCTATGGATGTATATAATACCAATTTATACCTGAGAGAAGGGCTGACATTTTTCAGCATACCGTATTCCACCGGAACATATACGGTGGACACCATCTCCATTTATTCAGACACAGCCCTTACCGGTGCATCGTATGGCACTTACATAGATGACGGGGATGTCCTATCTCAACTTTATGACGTCATTCATGATTTAGGCCATGACAATTATATTAGAATTACGTCATACAATACACAAACAGGAGAAATTCACGGTGAATTTCAGGTTACCGTTGCAACAAAATCCCCACCCTTGGATACCCTACACTTCACCGAAGGTTATTTCCACACATGGATTAAGTAAAAGGGCTATCCGTTATGCCGGTTCATCGCCTCTGTCACCCCCATCAGACCGAAGTCCAGGGCTGCCATGGCTCCTTTATTCATGGATTCTGTCACCAATGGTATTTCATCACCTGTCCACGGTCCCAGTACATAATCACTTTGTCTGCCTTTCGGGAAATTGTTGCCTATCCCGATTCTGAGTCGGGCATAGCTTTGCGTAGCCAGTGTTTCGGTGATGCTTTTTAAACCGTTGTGGCCACCGTCGCTGCCTTGTCCCCGCATCCGCAGGACGCCCAGGTCCAGTGCCAGATCATCTACCACAACGAGAATATGATCAGGCGTGATTTTTTCCTGCTTCATCCAATGGGCCACAGCCTTTCCGCTGAGGTTCATGAAAGTGGACGGCTTGATGAGCACAAAACTCCTCCCCTTATGAGAGAACCGGGCCACATCGGCATGCCTGTCGGTATCGAAGGCCACACCCTGAAGCGCAGCCATCACATCCAGCACCAGAAAACCGATGTTATGGCGTGTATTCCGGTACTGTTCTCCCGGATTCCCAAGGCCGACGATCAGATACTTTTTCAGAGATGCAGGATTTTAGGATAAAAAAAGAGGAGAAGCGCAAAGCCCTTCTCCCCGTTTGAAATATAATCTGAACTGCGTTGGATCAGGACTTGGCCTCTTCTGCTGCGGGAGCATCTCCCTCAGCAGCCTTTTCTTCGGTTGCTCCTTCAGCTGCGGGAGCGTCTCCGGCAGCGGCATCATCCTTGGCAGAGGCGGCGGCGCGTGAAGTTTTCACAGCAACAACCACTGCATTCGGGCTATCAAGAAGCTCCACACCCTCAATGGAAATGGAACCTGCCTTGATCGTATCACCGATCTTCATGGAAGAAATATTCACCTCCACTTGTTCGGGCAGCTGTCCGGGCAGGGCCTTGATCTTCACCTTGCGAAGTTTTTGCTGGAGTTTTCCGCCGGCAATCACACCAGGTGCATTCCCCTTTACCCTGACGGGAATGGATGTGATGACAGGTTTGTCATCGAACAATTCCAGGAAATCCGCGTGGATCACCGCATCGGTCACCGGGTGATACTGTACGTCCTTCATAAGGGTATTGTACTCTTTCCCGTTCAGACTGAGCTTTACGAGGTGCACGTCCGCTGTATAAATGAGCTGCTTGAAATCGCGCTTTTCGGCAAGAAAATGAACTTGCTCGGAACCGCCATAGAGCACACAGGGAACCAAGCCGTCCCGTCTTTCCCTCCGGGCATTGGAACTGCCCTTATTTTCCCTGGGTGTTCCGTTGATGGTTAGTGATTTCATGAGTTTGGGTTTTCTGAGTTTAGGTAATAAAATGAGAACTTATCGATTCGTAATTCACAACATTCTGAATAACCCTGGCGAACAAGTCTGCCACGGATAGCGATTTGATCTTATTACTTTTCTTCCTGAGCGGAATGGTGTTGCATACCATAAGCTCTGTCAATGCGGAATCCTCTATACGCTCGTAGGCTTCGCCTGAAAGGATGGGGTGTGTACAGAGCGCCCTTACACTATTGGCGCCCTGCTCTGCAATAATATTTGCTGCGGTGCTCAGGGTTCCGGCCGTATCGATCATATCATCCACCAGGATCACATCTTTTCCGCTCACATCGCCGATGATGGTCAGGGATGCCACCTCATTGGCTTTCTTGCGAAGCTTACTTCCCAGGACGAAGTCCGTATTGAAATGCTTTGCATAAAGATTGGCCCGTTTGGTTCCCCCGGTATCTGGTGTTGCAAAGATCAGGTTCGGGAGGGTCAGACTTTCGATGTATGGAATAAAAATCGATGAGGCATAGAGGTGATCGACGGGAACTTCAAAGAATCCTTGTATCTGGTCGGCATGAAGGTCCATGGTAATGACCCGGGTCACTCCGGCGGCTGACAACAGATTGGCGATCAACTTGGCACCGATGGATACCCTTGGCTTGTCCTTCCGGTCCTGACGGGCATAACCGAAGTAAGGCATCACGGCAACCACTTCACGGGCTGATGCTCTTTTGGCCGCATCCACGAGCATCAAAAGTTCCATCAGGTTATCTGCCGGGGGTATGGTGGACTGGATAATGAATACATCACTACCCCTTACGGTTTCCTCAAAAGAAGGCTGAAATTCACCGTCACTGAAATGCAGCATAGAGACCTCACCCAGCTGAGAGCCGTATTTCGCGGCGATTTCAGCGGCTAAGTCGGTCGTTGCCGAACACGTGAAGAATTTTACGCTTCTTGCCATGTCTTTGCATTTGCAGTCCTTAATAGTGCAACGTAAGCGCACTCCGAAAGGGCTGCAAAGGTATAAATTTTCCTGTAATCCACCATGAAATATGATCCCAAACAATGCAATAGAAGAAAGTTCTATTGCATTGCGAATAAGAAAATCAGGTCTTCTGCGAATTTGTATGCATGGATGAAAAAAGTGATTTTCTATACGGGATAATCCCAGCTAACGCAGATAGTTCAGCTCCTTCTGAGCTTCCTACTGCATAAGTTGGGCTGATGTGTTTGACATAGATGCTTGGATTTACCAAAAGCTATTATCTTTGTGACCCCTCCGGGGACCCTTGCCGAAGTGGCGGAACTGGTAGACCTGCCTGCCTTCAGGAGGGCTACCGCTGCGGCAGGCAGGCCAGCCTGCCATTGGGTTGGATTGAATTGAGGCAGGCAGGCGCGCTGGATTCAAAATCCAGTGATGGCAACATCGTGTGGGCCTGAATATTTGGATTGTTCTTTACTTACGAATTATTAGTCACTTGCCGAAGTGGCGGAACTGGTAGACGCGCTGGATTCAAAATCCAGTGATGGCAACATCGTGTGGGTTCGATTCCCACCTTCGGTACAATTGTATGGCAAGGTTTTATTTGCTTGTGATGGCAACATCGTGTGGGCCTGCCGACCGTTGAAAAGGCTTGAGCGAAGACTGGTGGGCCTGCCTGCCATCAGGTCGGCCCGGTGCGAGGGCAGGCAGGTTCGATTCCCACCTTCGGTACAAGAATCAGAGTGAGAGTGAAAATGTGAGCGTGAGGAAACGCATAGATTCTTTCTCACTCTGATTTTTACCTCGCTCCCATTCTCATACTCACTCTTACAATCTTCCTGCATTTGAGGGCATTATCAAAATCTTCCGATATGGAATGTTATGTATATGTCCTGAAAAGTGAGAAACGCAATTACCTCTATGTAGGTTTATCCTACGATCCATCCAAACGAATTGCCCAGCACAACGAGGGTAAAGAAAAAACAACCAGACCTTACCGGCCATTTACCTTGATTCATTTGGAAAAATGCATGGACCGGCCAAATGCCCGAATAAGAGAAAAGTTCTGGAAGTCGGGGACGGGTAAAGCCATTCTCAAAGACAAACTTCAAAATAACGGTGGCCAATAACTACACCATCGTGTGGGCCTGCCGACCGTTGGAAAGGCTTGAGCGAAGACCGGTGGGCCTGCCGACCGTTGGAAAGGCTTGAGCGAAGACTGGTGGGCCTGCCTGCCATCAGGTCGGCCCGGTGCGAGG
>JAGQZQ010000122.1 GCA_020435415.1 Flavobacteriales bacterium | reverse complement strand
AACGAAGCAGGTGACTATATCAAGGTGTATTATGAGATCGATGGCGGTGGAGAGAACAATATCATCGACGTCAGCGGCGCCGGTCAGGATGGGGTATCCAACTACAGCACCTTTACCACTTATGCGGATGAGGCGATCTCCGGCAGCGGATCATTGCTGGATATCATTATCCGGACCGTCTCAAATAACACCAATGAATACTATTATTTCGACAACATTTCGGTAACGTGCGATCAGCAGGGGTATACCTATCTCTGGAGTGACGGGTCAACCGATTTGATCGCGGATGCACTTGCCGCCGGAACATATACCCTGACTGTAACCGATGCCAACAGTTGTACCGATGTGGCCCAGGCAACGATTGCGGATCCCGGTGTGGTGACGGTAACCACGTCCAGCACCAACGAGTGTGACGGCGGCGGCGACGGAACCGGTCTGGCGGAGGTATCCGGTGGGATAGCTCCTTATACCTATCTCTGGTGCGGAGGTCAGACCACCGAGTCTGTGAATGATCTTTCTGCGGGTATGTGCGGGGTAACGGTGACAGACAACAACGGATGCACGGATGCCGGCTCGGTGACGATCAGTGATGCGGGAGGCACAGGTGGAAGTGCGGTGGAGGTGGAGAACTTCAATTGTGATTATAACACGGGCAGTATAGATATTACCGTAACCGGAGGAACACCACCCTTTGTCTACAGCTGGAGCAATGGGGAAACCACGGAAGACCTGAGCAGCATAGGCGCCGGTACATACAACCTGGTGATCTGGGATGCTGATAATTGCAGTGATGCGCAATCTTTTGACATCAGTTGCATCGTTGGGTTGCCTATCGAATTGATGTCCTTTGATGCTGTTGCAGAAGGTGACCATGTAAACCTTAAATGGATCACAGCCAGTGAAACCAACAACAACTACTATACGGTGGAGCGATCATCGAACGGATATGATTTTGAGAAGATACTAACCCGCCCCGGCGCCGGTAACAGCCAGGAGGTGATCAGCTATAAAGACAAAGATCCTGATCCGCTGCCGGGAATGAACTACTACCGCCTCAAGCAAACCGACTTTGACGGTAACTTCCATTATTCCCCTCTTGTAGCGGTCATGTTTGGTGATCCGAACAAAATGGAACTGTTAACATTATATCCCAACCCGACCCACGGGCGTGTTTACTATACGGTAAGCAGTCCGGAGGAAGGAACTGTTGTCGTGGAAATTCTGGATGTGTCCGGGAAACATATCATCAGTTCATACCAGGGTGTGGAGAAAGGTATGAACCGGCTTCAGTTAGACTTATCACAACTAAGCGAAGGCGCCTATCAGTTCAGATTGGTCACCGACAATGAAGTGTACAGCCGCAATCTCTTTGTGCGCTGATCCATATCTTCTTTTAGATTCTTGCCTGGTAGGTAAACAGCTCGTGGTATCGTCCGCCCAGGGCGATGAGTTCGTCGTGTTTACCCCTTTCAATGATCTTGCCGTGTTCCAGCACAAGAATCTGATCCGCCTTGCGAATGGTACTCAACCGATGGGCGATCACAATGGAAGTTCTGCCTTTCATAAGTTCGGCCAGGCTTTGCTGGATCAAGGCTTCGCTTTCGGTGTCCAGACTTGAGGTTGCTTCGTCCAGGATCAGGATCCTCGGATCCGCCAGGATGGCACGGGCAATGGCAACCCGCTGTTTCTGACCACCCGATAGTTTTACACCGCGCTCTCCGATCAACGTGTCCAGGCCCGCTTCAAACCGGTCGGAAAATTCACTTACATAACCCGCTTTCACGGCGGCCTGTATTTTTTCTTCCGTAGAATCCGGTCTGGGGAAGATGATGTTCTCGCGGATGGTACCTTCAAAGAGGAAATCGTCCTGCAGCACGACTCCCAGGTGTTTTCGGTAATCGGAAAGTTTCACATTGGCCATGTTGATTCCGTCGATGGTGATCGTTCCGCTGTCTGCTGTCATGAATGATGCCGACAGTCCGGCAATGGTACTTTTTCCTGACCCCGATGATCCCACCAGCGCGGTCACTGATCCGGGAGGTGCATGAAATGAAACATTGTGCAGGACTTCCTTATTTTCTTCATAAGCGAAGGACACATTGTCAAAACGCAGATCGCCTTTCACTTCAGCAATGGATACGGTTCGGTTGGGGACATCGTGTTCCGAAGGCCTCTCCATAAGTTCCTGTGTACGGTCCAGTCCGGCAAACGCCTCGGTCAACTGGCTGCCGATGTTGCTCATCTGTACGATAGGCACGATCATAAAGCCCAGGAAAAGTGTGAAGGAAACAAACTCTCCAGGGGATAGATCGCCATGAATGATCATGTAACCGCCGATACCCATGATAATGGTGGAGGCAAGTCCCAATAGAAAAGTCGCCGAGCTGGTCACAAGTGCCGTTGACGTCAGGCTTTTTCTGACATTCTGGAAAAGTCGTTCTGCACCTGCCTC
Organism: Flavobacteriales bacterium; assembly: GCA_020435415.1. NCBI lineage: Bacteria > Pseudomonadati > Bacteroidota > Flavobacteriia > Flavobacteriales > Flavobacteriales bacterium. The sequence goes on along the minus strand of JAGQZQ010000122.1, from coordinate 5,482 downwards.
GAATGTTTTGATCTCCTGTTGTTCTGCATTGAAGCCTTTGACAACGCGCACCCCATTCAATGTTTCCGTGAGCCGTCCTGTCACTTCCGCATTGATCTTCCCGCGTTCCCTGAAAATGGGCCGGATAAACCCGAATGCTTTTAATGCGATAAACCCGAACAGCGCCACCGGAATGAGAACGTAAGCGGTCATGGAGGGACTGATGCGAATCATCAAAACCAGGGATGCGATGGCCGTGATTGATCCTCCGATGAGTTGCACCAGCCCGGTTCCAACGAGATTTCTTACACCTTCCACATCTGTCATGATCCTGGAAACGAGTTCACCGGATTTGCTGTTATCGAAAAAATTGATGGGGAGACTGATCACCTTTTGTTGCACGCGCACCCTTAACTGTGAGATCAGGTATTGCGCCTCCACACTCAGCAATTTGGTGAGCAGGAAAGAAGTCAGTGCCTGCACCGTAACTGCTCCTCCCACCCAAAGGATGATGTCATATAGCTTCTCATAATTATTATGTTTTACCACATCATCCAGAAGGAACTTGGAGGCTGCCGGTAATACCAGGGCAGCCATTCTGCTGATGATGATCAACACCAATCCGAGGAGGAGGAGTTTCCATCGGGGTAATATGATGGTCTTAAATACTTCACGGAGGTTGGCTTTTTTTTCGGCCATGGCGTTTTATTTGGGATTTGAAATGCCGGTATAAATCCGGATCGCCAAAGTTAGCGCATAAATATATTCGGTGCGGGGTTGTCAGGGCAGATAAAAGAATGCCTTCTGTTTATTAGCAAACAGAAGGCATTCCGGAAAAAAGGGAACGGGTAATTTAACGATGCAGTAACAATTTCCGGGTGAAGAACCCTTCCGTTGTATTCCATTCTACCAGGTAAAAACCATCGGGCAGACCATTGATGTCAAGTGCAACAACTCCATGGAAGGCGGGGAGTGTTTGTCTGCGGACAAACCGTCCCTGGATGTCCATGATGCGCACGGTGCTTTCGATGTTCGAGCGGCCTTTCAGGAAGAGGGTGTTTTGTGCAGGATTCGGAAACAGCAGCATGTCGCTTGCATTTTCAATTTCCGGAGCATCCACCGTGCCGCAAACACCTTCATCGGTGACTACAAACTGGTGCATCATGCCTCCTCCTTCTGAATCCTCATGCGTAAGGATGTGGCAGTGGTACATATAGCTAAGCATCGGGTCAATGGCATTCGGGTAGTCATCGAACTTGGCCAGGAACCGAAGTTTCCAGTTGGGGCCTACGAGTACATCATCCTTAGGGCCGTTCAATCCGCGTGATTCCAGGTTAATCATTGTGCCTGCGGAGTCGATGTCCAGAATGCGGAAAAAGATCTTGTGCAGGTGGAAGGGATGGGATACAGGCGACTGGTTATTAACCGTCCATATTTCCTTGGCGCCTTCACAGATGGTGTCATTGATCACCATCATCTCGTAGGTCAGGCTGTCGATGGTGAAGCCGCCACCGGGCATTTCTATCAGTCGCTTCGTGCGGTGACGTGTTACGTTGGAAGTGTCTTCCACACCGGGGTCCCATGCAGAAGTAAAAGGTGTAAAAGTAGTCACAGGATTATAACCGGCGGAGTCTGCTACGATCCTCAACTGAAGAAACGCATTGCCACTTGTTGAGTCTTTACCGCCACCGGGGCCTGTGGTGGTATTGGGACTACCAACAATATAGCCCGGCATCCACTCCTTCATGTTTCGCAGGTATACCGTGTCGCCGACGCTCTTGCCGGACAAGTCCAGGACAATCTCCGCGCGTGCTCCGGGACCCATCAACAACGTTTTCAGGGTGTCCGGTTTGATCGTGTATCCGCCGTCGGTGGCTACCAGGGTGAAGTTGTCCATGGCAGCCTCGCTGCTTTCCGTGTATGAATCGGATACCGCCAGCTGAATGCCTTTGCGTGTGGAACCGTTCAGGATGCGAAGGCGTACCAGATGTGCCGGCACCTCCAGGTATGGATTGGTCACACCGTTTACCAGGTTGTACGGACGTTTGGCTTTTGCAGTATCGATCCGATAAATGTGGAGGGTGTTATCATATTTGAAATTCTGGTCTCCGATGATCACCGGTATATCATCGATGCCATAGGTATGCGGCAGGGTGGGGTTGATAGGGTCAGAAGCCTGTTCGCTGATGATCATCCCGGAAAGCCCCAGCTGCACCTGAGGATACGTGTTGTTGTGGTAGTGCGGATGGTACCACATGGTAGATGCGCTGTCCAGATCTTTGAAGTCTACATACCACGACGTATTACTGGGGATGGGTTGATGGGGGCCACCGTCCATACTGGCAGGTACCTCTGCTCCGTGCCAGTGTGTTGTGGTGGGTTGAGGCAGAAGGTTGGTGACCTTGATTACCGTCTGTTTTCCGGTGTGCCATTTAAGGGTGGGGCCAAGATAGGTCATGGTGGTATCACCGGCCAGGTTGTAGCTCCAGGTTTCAATACCATCCTGGTTCGCCGTTCCATTGAAGAGCGTGTCTGACGGATCAGCCGGGTTGAACTTATGTGTGGTCAGCAAACGCATCTCCAGCCGAATGGTATCTGTTGCGGCATCAATGACAGGTGGAATGGGAATCTTGTTGATGAAGCTGGGTTGTGCGAGAATGGATTGGGCAAGCAGAATAAAACTTGCGCATAAAATCCGATGCAGAGATTTTCTCATCGTCGTAGAATAATGATGTATAAACTATGGCTTTACCGGAGGAATTTAAGCGCCAAATGTAGAACAAAAAAAGCGGGAGAAATGATTGTTGGGAAACTCAGGATGAAGTTTTGTTAACCCTTTACATTATCACGGATGTCTTTCCTGTCAGAGGGTCCCGGGTCGTTCTATTTGGCGATCAACAGGGGGATATTAACGCGGTGGAGGACGGATTCAACGGTGGTTCCGAAGATTACCCCAACTTATGCAGTAGGAGGTGAGGAACGAGCCGAACTATCTGTATTTAGTTTGGGATGATATTTTCCCGGCGGAGATTGTTGATCAGTTTGACTTCTTCACGTATTGTGTAAGGATCACGATCATCTGGCCATTCACCCGTCCTTCGATCTGTTCGGGGTTATCGTGGACGAGGGAGATGTTGCGTACCGCTGTGCCGCGTTTGGCAGCGAAGGTGGCGCCTTTCACATTCAGTTCCTTGATCAGGGTTACGGTGTCCCCGTTCTGAAGGATGGCCCCGTTGCTGTCTTTGTGTTGGGGTGTACTCTCATCCACCCCGACCTCAGGAGCGTTTTTCGCCCAGGCAAGGATTTCCTCATCGAGGTAAAGCATATCCAGCAGGTCCTGTGGCCAGCCTTCTGCCCGCATTCTGTGCAGCATGCGCCATGCGGCCACCTTCACGGCGTTGACTTCGCTCCACATGCTGTCGTTCAGGCAACGCCAGTGGTTGGGGTCTGTTTTGGCGGGGTCTGCGATCTGCTCACGGCAGGTGGGGCAGGCGAGAATGTGTGCATCGGCGTCCTGGTATGGCGATCCGCTGATCTCGAAAGGTTGCAGATCATTGGTGGTGCCGCAGAGTTCACAGTGGGTGTTGGACCGGGCGTTGAGGGTATCGAGGATAGACATAGGAAGACATGGGATTTAGGACTGCAATATCGGTTTTTTGTTGCAGTTAAGTCCACCTGTCATTTATGGTGTGTCATTCGAACTCCTGTCCTTCTGTTTCAAATGCCAGCGGTAGTTGATCCCGAACCTCACGATGCCACCCTGGCGATAACGCACTTCCTGGCGATCGGTTTCTTCCTGGTGACTGTAGGCGCCTTCTATTTCATATTTGCGGAGGATGCGTTGGCCCATGATGCCAAGTTCCATTCTGAAGGAAAGGCCGGACTGGTGGATGGGAACTTCCCTGGCGTATGCCACTCCGACCTTCATGGCGTTCTCCCTGAACTCGGCGTAGTAGCTGGTGTTGGAACCTGCATACCTTGACTCATCGCTGATGTAAAGATTGGAGCGGCTGAGGGTAAGGTCCATGACGAAGCCGTGTCGTTTTAAGGAGTTGTCTTCATGGACCACATCGTAGTATGGACGTAGGGTTATGCTTTGCTGATTCCATTGGCGGAGTATCGGGTAGTATATATCCCCAAGACCATTTTCATAGTACCAGGATTGTGAGAGCGGGTGCCGGTAGGCCAGGTATGCACCGAAGAATCCTTTGTTTGTTTTGATGAGATCGGCGCCAAGATGTATTTCATGTGGCAGATGTATGCCGGCGGTCATTGTATTCTGCCCCATGGTGTGAACTGTGAAAATGGGGAGTAGCGTGAGGGCAAGGGAGATTCGTTTAAACATGCGTAGTGTTTTTATGATAAAATCATTGAACGGAAGAATGGGGTGTTTCGTATGGGTGCTATGCCCGAAGATCATTGTCTTCAAAATGGTTGTCATTCCAATTTTGCGGGATCATTAAATTTCTGTACTTTTGCCCTCCACATTCGGATGACGAATGGAAAAAGAGACCGTTCTTAGGATAGAAAATACATTGCGGGGTCTACCTACGCTGAAGCTTCGGTAGATAAATTCCGCAGTTGGTAGCTCGACCGCCTTCGCTGAAGCTACGGTGGTTGAGATCGGTAAAATGGTTCTTTAAATAGCATGAGTTGAGTAATGGTAGTCTGAAAGACTTCTAATACTTATAAAAATACATTGCGGGGTGGAGCAGTTGGTAGCTCGTCGGGCTCATAACCCGAAGGTCACAGGTTCGAGTCCTGTCCCCGCTACTAAAACAGCAAGAGCAAGAGCATACAGCATACAGAACGATGTTGGAGCTTCTTGCTCTTGTTGTTTTATCCTGTATGCTGTTGCTGTATGCAGTATGCTGATGTTCAGGAGTGCCGTTTTTTTCAAAACGGTGGGAAAGTGAGGGGCTTTAGGATTTATCGTGAATGAATTTACTATTCCCATGTACCGACCAGATCAGTCAAATTTTTTAGCACATTTTACCAAAGAGGCAGTAGAAATTTCAGCCTATGAAAGACTAGTGCTAATACTCAATGAAAAAAAACTTAAAGCTTCTACAATGCCATGGACTAATACACCTTGTGTTAGTTTTACTGAATGCCCATGGACCAGCATTATTAAACATACGAAAAAGTATTCCCCATATGGCATTGGGTTTTCAAAACCGTATATTTTCTCAAGAAATGGTAGCCCGGTCTTTTATGTAATAGCTGATCAACATAAAAAGCAAACTTGGCATAAGCATTTACATCCATTTGTTACACCATTTTGGCCAGCTTATAGACCCCAATCTGCAAATACAAAGACGGAATTTCCAACCTGTGACTATTCACATGAAAGAGAGTGGCGAACACCTCATGATTTGGCATTCGAATATGATCAAATTGAGTTCATTATTCTAGATTCATATGATCCCAAATTATGCAATAGATCAGCCTGATTTGCTGAAAAGGCTTTGTGGCCTTACCTTTCCGGAATCAGTGTAATGTA
>JAGQZQ010000121.1 GCA_020435415.1 Flavobacteriales bacterium | reverse complement strand
CTTGCAGCATTGGCCACACAAACCGACGCACTTCCGGATCTGATCTTTGTAGGTGGAAGCCTGGTAAAAGCCGGCACTACCCGTCAGGCGATTGAAAAGGTACGTGGTGTATGTGATCGGCCGATCGTATTATTTCCCGGAAGCATTCTACAGGTTGATGGCAGTGCTGATGCCTTGTTTTTTCTTTCTCTTATTTCCGGCAGAAACCCCGAAATGCTCATTGGCAATCATGTGGTGGCTGCGCCGATGATCAGACAAAGTGGACTTGAAGTTTTACCGACCGGCTATTTGCTGGTGGATGGAGGACAAGCAACTGCCGTATCCTACATCAGCAATACCTTTCCCATTCCGAGGGATAAAAACGACATTGCAGCTTGCACAGCCATGGCAGGAGAAATGCTGGGCCTGAGAAACCTATACATGGACGCCGGCAGTGGTGCACTTCATGCCATTGAACCGGCCATGATCAGTGCGGTCAGGGAACATACCTCCCTGCCCATCATCGTAGGCGGGGGTATTAAAACTGAGCATGACGCCATCAATGCCTGTCAGGCAGGCGCAGATGTCGTTGTAGTGGGCAATGCCATTGAAGCCAACCCAAACCTTCTGTCTAACATCGTCGGTGCCGTTCGCGCCGGCGCCTAACCACTTTCGACTTCCGTTTTAACTTCAGGAGCTACAGTTCGCTTCCATCCGGTTGTGCTAAAAATGCATTCGTGGTTCATAACTTGAATGGATATTCTTTGCTTTTTTGTGAATGTTTGTTCAGCTTTGTGTAACGAAGACAGGGGGTGCCCGAAAGGGCTGAGATTATACCCTATGAACCTGATCCGGGTCATGCCGGCGAAGGGATGTGCACCCCCCAATAATTATATTCGGTTGAATGGAAATCATTGTAAATAATGAAGCCGTTTCCGTCAATGCCGGTGAAAACATCTCCGGGCTGTTGCGTCAATTGTCGGTTCCCATAAGAACAGGCATCGCACTTGCGGTCAATGAAGATGTGATACCGGCCCCTCAATGGGACCATACCATTTTAGAAGATCATGACCGTGTGATCATTATCAAGGCCGCCCAGGGTGGCTGATTTATTTAACGTATCAAATTTATGAGCTTGAAAAACCAGGATAATCATAGCATCACCAGAACACCCTTCCCATGTTCTGAAAAGGTTTTTGTAGATGGAACAATTCACAATATCCGTGTTGGAATGCGCAGCATTCGGCAGGAACCCACCATCATGGCCTCCGGCAAGTCACCGAATCCGGATATTACGGTTTATGACACAAGCGGTCCTTATACAGACCCCAATGCCATTGTGAATGTAAAGAAAGGGCTGGAGCGCATACGCGAACCGTGGATCACCGAACGCGGTGACGTAGTTCAGCTCCCGGATGTTTCCTCGGCATACGGAAGAGAACGGCTGATAAACAGTGAACTGAAACACCTCCGTTTCGAAACGCCTCCGAAACCATACCGTGCCAAACCCGGACAAAATGTAAGTCAGTTGCACTACGCACGCAAGGGAATCATCACGCCTGAAATGGAATACATTGCCATCAGGGAAAATCAACGTATGGAGAGCGGGGCTGCATTGACCAACGGCCAAAAGAAATCGCTCCGATGGATCACACCCGAATTCGTGCGGGACGAAGTGGCTGCCGGAAGGGCCATTATTCCATCAAACATCAACCACCCAGAATCCGAACCGATGATCATCGGCCGGAATTTTCTGGTGAAGATCAATGCAAACATCGGCAACTCAGCAGTCACCTCAAGCATTGAAGAAGAGGTAGAAAAAGCGGTATGGGCATGCCGGTGGGGAGCCGACACCATCATGGACCTGAGCACCGGGAAACACATACACGAAACCCGCGAATGGATCATCCGAAACAGTCCTGTTCCCGTGGGAACTGTCCCGATTTATCAGGCCCTGGAAAAGACCGGTGGTGTGGCAGAAGACCTCACGTGGGACCTGTTCAGGGATACCCTGATAGAACAGGCAGAACAGGGCGTTGACTATTTTACCATTCATGCCGGCGTACTACTGCGGTATGTTCCAATGACCGCCAGGCGTGTTACCGGGATCGTTTCCCGGGGTGGATCCATCATGGCCAAATGGTGCCTGGCGCATCACAAAGAAAATTTCCTGTACACACATTTTGAGGAAATATGTGAAATCATGAAGGCATATGACGTGGCCTTCTCCCTTGGAGATGGTTTACGCCCCGGCTCCATCGCCGATGCCAATGACGAAGCACAATTCGGAGAACTTGAAACACTTGGTGAGCTAACCAAACAAGCCTGGGCTCACGATGTACAGGTGATGATCGAAGGTCCAGGACACGTACCCATGCACCTGATCAAGGAAAACATGGACAAGCAGTTGGAGACCTGTAATGAAGCTCCGTTTTACACCCTCGGTCCGCTTACCACAGATATCGCACCGGGATATGATCACATCACATCTGCTATCGGAGCAGCCATGATCGGATGGTATGGATGCGCCATGTTGTGCTATGTGACGCCAAAGGAACATTTGGGCCTTCCGAACAAGAAGGATGTGAAGGACGGCGTGATCAGTTATAAGATCGCGGCGCATGCGGCGGATTTGGCAAAAGGTCATCCGGGTGCGCAATGGAGGGATGATGCGCTCAGCAAGGCAAGGTTCGAATTTCGCTGGGAAGATCAGTTCAACCTCAGTCTTGATCCGGATACAGCCAGAGAGTTCCATGATGAGACCCTGCCATCGGAAAATGCTAAGGTTGCACACTTCTGTTCGATGTGCGGACCAAAATTTTGCTCAATGAAAATCAGCCAGGAAGTACGAGAATATGCCAAAGAACAGGAAACAGCCGATGAGGAAGAAGCGCTTGAAATGGGATTGAAAGAAAAGGCTGAGGAATTTATTAATTCAGGAAGTACGATATACAGTTAATCCGTAACTAACCCATATATCCCCTCCACCTTGATAAAGATCGTCATCACCAAACCAAAGTTTTTCCAGGGAGAAGCCACCCTCGTGACCAAGTTTTTTGAATCTGGCCTGGAAGTGTTGCACGTCCGTAAGCCCAAAGCCACCGCCATGGAAATCAAAAGCTTTCTGATGAGCATCCCCCAAACCTACTGGAACCGGATCGTATTGCATTCGCACCACAACCTGGCCATTCAGTATAAACTAAAAGGCATCCATCTAACAGGTGCGGTCAGGAGCAAACGGATAAAGAAATGGTATTTGTCAAGGTATCTGAAATGGAAGTACCCAACCCTTCATGTGAGTACTTCATTTCACAGCCTGGCCCCACTCTACCAGGACCGAACCGGTTATGACTACATTTTTATCAGTCCGGTATTCGACAGCATTTCCAAAGGTGGCTACCAGTCTGCATTCTCAGAAACCGGTCTTAAAAGTGCCATAGCCCAATGTGTGCATAAAGTAATTGCGCTGGGTGGTGTTGAACCTTCCAAAATAGGAGAGATCGCCCGGATGGGATTCGCAGGGTTTGCCGTGTTGGGTGCCATCTGGGACAGTGAAGATCCCCAATCGACCTTTGAACAGATAAAATATGCGGATGCACAGGATGACAACTCCACGATGTTGGTGGATCCTGAAGGGATTCTGCATATCAAGAAAGTAACCTATCATGGATCAAAATAACAGACCGTGGGTCTCCACAATAGCAGGCCTTGATCCCAGTGCCGGCGCCGGTTTACTGGCCGATATCAAAACAATAGAAGGGATGGGCGGCAGGGCCCTCGGTGTATGCACCGCTATTACCGTGCAGGATGATCTCTCATTTTCACATCTTGAATGGACACGCACATCGCTGATCCTGGACCAACTGAAACAGACATGCGATCGCTTTCAACCTTCGGCGTTTAAAATCGGTATTACGGAAAGCCAATCTGTTTTAAAGACCATTGCCGGTTCACTACCTGATCACCCCACCATTGTGTGGGATCCGGTACTGAGTTCTTCCACAGGATTCCAGTTCTGGCAAGCGATTGATCATCAAAGTTTGCCTGCACTACTGAATGCTTTTGCATTGATCACCCCCAATGAAAGGGAAGCTTGCCAGCTATCTCAAAAGGAACAGGCAGGAGAAGGTGCTGAATGGCTCTCACAATTTTGCCCGGTGCTGATCACAGGCGGACACGAAGGAGCGCATGATACCGTCACAGATACCCTTTACATCAAAGGAAAGTGTATAAAAAAATACACCTTACCTTATATTCCATACGGGACCAAACATGGCTCGGGGTGCGCGTTGTCATCTGCCATTACAACCGCGCTGGCCCAGGGTCACTCTCTGGAATCAGCCATTGTCAAAGGCCATGATTTTGTGCGGCGTTTTCTGACCAGCAATCCTTCCCTCATGGGACAACATCCAAGTTTTGTCGCATGAATGCCATCCAATATATTACCGATGACAATGCCTCTGTATCCCATGCACAACAAGCAGAACAAGCCTGCGCAGGTGGCATACGCTGGATACAATTCAGATGCAAGTCGACGGATGAGGATTACAGACTACAACAGGGTCATGCGGTTGCTGCGGTGTGCAAAAAGTATCAAGCTACCTTTATTGTCAATGATGATCCCCGGCTTGCCATGGAATTGGATGCCGATGGCGTTCACCTGGGAAAAGCCGATATGTCTCCAAAAGATGCACGTATCCTGATTGGGGACACGATGATCATCGGCGCCACAGCAAACCGGTCAGAAGACCTTGATGCCTCCGTCATGGCATGCATTAACTATATCGGCGTGGGTCCATTCAGGCATACCAATACCAAAAAGAATCTAAGTCCACTCCTCGGGTTGGATGGGATCAGGAATGTCATCCGAAAGTGGAAAGAACTGAATTTCTCGACACCTGTTTTTGCCATCGGCGGCATCCTTATCGACGACATACCGGCACTTATGGAAACGGGTATCACCGGTGTAGCTGTTTCATCTGCCATCCATGCAGCTGAAAATCCCGGATTGATGGCCACCGCATTTAAACACAGCATTGAAGAAAACCGGAGATATTTGAAGGAAGCCGGATTTCAACCATACCAGAAACAGTTATGAAACCATTAACCATAGCAGACAGAACATTCGGGTCACGACTATTTACCGGCACCGGTAAGTTCAGCTCCAACGTACTGATGAAGGAAGCCATCCTGGCATCCGGATCGGAACTTGTAACCATGGCCATGCGACGTGTTGATCCGAGTAAAACAGAGGAAGATATCACGGCTTTTCTGAAGCACGATCATATACAATGGCTGCCCAATACTTCCGGAGCCCGGGATGCAAAGGAAGCAGTGTTTGCTGCCCGACTTGCGCGTGAAGCACTGCAAACCAATTGGGTGAAGCTGGAGATCCATCCGGATCCGAAGTATCTTCTTCCTGACCCTATTGAAACACTCGAGGCTGCCAGGCAACTCGTCAAGGATGGTTTTGTGGTTTTGCCATATGTGCATGCAGATCCGGTCCTCTGCAAAAAACTGGAAGAAGCCGGATGTGCCGCGGTGATGCCGCTCGGTGCACCCATCGGTACAAACCGTGGACTCGAAACAAAAGGCATGCTCGAGATCATCATTGATCAAAGCCAGGTTCCTGTTGTGGTAGATGCAGGAATCGGCGCACCTTCACACGCCGCGGCCGCAATGGAGATGGGTGCGGATGCCGTACTCGTAAATACAGCCATTGCCGTTTCCGACGATCCCGTGCAGATGGCGCATGCGTTCAGATTATCGGTTGAAGCAGGCCGAATGGCATTCGAAGCAAAGCTAGGTGAAGTCAGAACGAAAGCTGCCGCATCCAGTCCGCTCACCGCATTTCTGGAATCTTAACGGTCCATCACCATGAACACTGAACTCCATACATTCCAGGATTTATTCGACACCTACGATTGGGATGAGGTCCGCGAACGATCGCATCACCGCTCCACTGCTGAGGTTGAAGAAGCCCTTCATCGTGCCGGGCATGGCAAACCGGATGACTTCATGGCCCTGATTTCACCTGCCGCGGCTCCTTATCTGGAAGACATGGCCCGGTTGAGCAGAAAACTTACGCTCAACAAATTTGGCAAGACCATCCAGATGTATATTCCGCTTTACCTCAGCAATGAGTGTCAGAACATCTGTACCTACTGTGGCTTCAGTTACAATAACAGGATACCCAGGGTTACCTTGACCGAAGATCAGATCGACCGGGAGGTGGAGATCATTAAAGCATTAGGGATGGACCACGTCCTCATCGTGACCGGCGAAGCGAATCGCACGGTGGGGGTTGACTACCTGGCGTCCGCCATTGAAAGAATCAGACCTCATTTCTCACACATCTCGCTGGAAGTACAGCCGCTGGAAGAAGAAGAATACCGGACATTGGCGAACCTGGGCCTGCATTCCGTTCTGGTATATCAGGAAACATACCACCGTGAGGCCTATAAATCCTATCACCCGAAAGGCAAAAAATCAAATTTTGATTACAGGCTGGATACTCCGGACCGGCTGGGAAGAGCCGGTGTACACAAGATTGGATTGGGCGCTCTCATAGGTCTGGAAGATTGGAGAACCGATGCGTACTTTACCGCCCTTCATCTGCACTACCTGGAGCGACGTTATTGGAAAACCAAATATTCCGTGAGCTTTCCAAGGCTAAGACCTGCGGAAGGATTGATCGAACCTAAAGTGGTCATGTCGGAACGGGAATTGGTACAGCTGATTTGTGCCTACCGCATTTATAATGAGCATCTGGAACTATCTCTTTCCACCAGAGAGCGGGCTGTTTTCAGGGACCATGCGATTCACCTGGGAATTACCTCCATGAGTGCAGGATCCCGGACCAATCCGGGAGGTTATGCGGAAGGTGAGGAATCGCTTGAACAATTCGAGATTGATGATTCCCGAAGCCCTTCAGAAATGGCAAATATGATAAGGGAAGCGGGATATGAGGTGGTGTGGAAAGATTGGGATCGTGCGTTACATGCCGTTTAGACGATCACATCTTACAGTTGCAGTTGGGTGAGAAATGTATTTTGGTATCGGGCAACATTTCTTTAAGCGTTTGCTGATCCTCATCCGAAACAATGATGACCCGAAGGTCAAGTACCTTTAAATTCTTTAGTTGCGCCAGCTCTTCCGGAAACGTTGATATCTCATTACTCCATAAGTCAAGGACTTCCAGTTCAGTCAGGTCACCGATCTGAGCAGGCAATGTTTCCAGGCTATTCCTGTTGACATTCAAAACCTTCAGGTGAGCCAGCGCTCCAATCTCACCAGGCAGTTCGGTTAATTCGTTCTTTTCCATGTTCAGTTCCGTGAGCTGCGTCAGTTCGGAAATCCTTGGAGATATTTTGGAAATACGGTTGCGCCCCATATCCAGTTTTCTTAGGTTGTGAAAGCTGAACACCGCATCCGGAATGGAATCGAGTTTCATTTTGCGTAGCGCCAGGTTGTGCACAAGATCGGGTGTTTTCAAAGCCTCTTCCAGACTGGTAAAGAGCGTTGTTTCACTCGTGATATCCGTCTCAGTCTGCTGGCACTGTGACCTCAGGGGGATCATCATAACAAACCAGGCCAGGGTGAATCCCAGCCAGGTGATCAGTCTTCTATCGCGCGCTCTTTTCAAGTATCTGGGTTATCTTATTTCTATCAATATCCAACTGTTTTCGCAAGGCCTCCAGGTCGTCAAATTTTTTCTCATCCCTGATACGTTCCACCAAGTGTAAGGTGATATTAAGGTCGTAAATATTACTGTCAAAGTCAATAATATGGACTTCCACCGTTCTGTCCTTTCCTTGTACGGTGGGTCTCATACCAATGTTCACCATGCCCATCAACGTTTGATCATTAACAGTCACCCGGGCTGCATACACACCATCGGCCGGGATCAATTTATCCGTGCTGCTGACCGCAACATTTGCCGTGGGGTAGTCGATGGAACGCCCTTGTTGTGACCCTGGAACCACCTTACCGTTAATCAAATAGTCATAACCAAGAAACATATTCGCCTTCACCACATCTCCTTCCAACAAGGCTTTTCTGATCTTGGTTGAACTTATTGCCACTTCGTCGATATCCTGTGGAGGAATCTCCTCCACCTCAAAGTCGTACACTTTGGATAGTTCCATCAACTTCTCGAAACTTCCTTCCCGGTTGCGTCCGAACTGGTGATTATATCCCACCACCATGGAGCGCATCCCGATCATATTGACCAACATAT
>JAGQZQ010000120.1 GCA_020435415.1 Flavobacteriales bacterium | reverse complement strand
CCTTACACTCACGCCCGTCTGGGTTTAACTGATGGGTGGGTTTAAGTATTTCATTGTCTTGGTTTATCGCAAAGTCACTACAATTGCCCAACAAATTCCGGGACATTCTGGGTGTGTATGCGGAAGTGAACCTGCAAGAGGAAAAGGGCAAACATTATCTTGAAATCATTGTTCCCCGTTATGATGTGCCTATCTCCGTAAGAAGTAAATATTATGTTCGTACCGGAAGCACGTTGCAGGAAATAACCGGATTGGCATTGAATGAATTCATTCTGAAAAGAACCGGAAAAACATGGGACGATATTCCCGAACAAAGAGCTTCGATCAATGACATTGACGAATCCAGCGTTAAACAATTTCTGAAAGATGCACGAATAGCGAAACGGATCAATGTTGAAGACAATATCAGTATTTCGGATTTGCTCGAAAAATTGCGTTTACTCGAAGATGGACATTTAAAAAGAGCTGCCATTGTCTTATTTGGCATAGACCCCGGAAAATTTTACCCGAACATGGCCGTAAAAATTGGCAAGTTCGGAGAGACGGATGCCGACCTGAAATTTCATGAAGTATTAGAGGGCAACCTGATCCAACTCAAAGACCGGATTGGAGAAATGCTTAACGCCAAGTTTTTTATTCACCCGATTGATTTTATGGGCATGCAGCGGGTGGAACGGGATGAATACCCTGTAGATGCTGTCCGTGAAATGGTCTTCAATGCTTTGGTACACCGGAACTACATGGGAGCACCCACACAAATCCGGTTGTATGATGACAATTTCAGCGTTTGGAATGATGGCAGCTTGCCGGAAGGGATTTCAGAAGAAGATTTGAAGAAAGTACATCGCTCGAAACCGAGAAACCCACTGCTTGCAGATGTTTGTTTCAAAGCAGGCTATATTGATTCCTGGGGACGGGGCACCATCAAGATCATTGAAGCTTGCAAGAATGCCGGCTTACCGGAACCGGTTTTAAAAGAAGAACAAGGAGGCTTCCTGAGTAAGATATTTAAAGATCGCTTCACCAAGGAGCAATTGAAAATGGTCGGATTGAATGAAAGGCAAATTAAAGCAGTTGAGTACGTGAAGAAGAATGGAAAGATTACGAATAAAGATTACCAGAAGATCAACGATTGCTCAAGAAATACTGCATCGGGAGATCTAGGCAATTTGGTCGAAAAGAAAATATTAAAACCCAGTGACGTTAAAGGGGCAGGTTCATTTTATGTGCTAAAGTGAATTGCACATTAATTGCACAAATTGCACATTGATTGCACCACAATTGCATCAAACACATTAAGAGAGATCACAGTTGCGGCAAAATGAATAAAAATGCAGATGAACCAATATTCAGAAAATGAAAAACTGAATTTGTTCAAAAGCCTCTTCAAAGGCAGGGAGGGTGTCTTTGCTGTTCGGTGGGAAAAGGGGAGCAAAAACGGGTACATGCCTGCTTATCTGGAACGATCCCGTTCCGGAAAAGGACTGGGTAATTTGATTGCTTTGCCGCTCCATAAACCAACTTTGGAAGAAGGGAACAGTTGCTTTGTAGATGAGCAATTAGAGCCTTATCAGAACCAATGGAAATTCTTATCAACTATTCAAAAAGTATCTGACAGTTCAGTGATTAATATCCGCTACTGCTCATACACCGGGCCGTTGTGCCCAATTAAAACAAGACGATGAAACTTAATCATATCATTTACCTGCTTATTGCTGCTTTGACTGTCAATGCCTGTTCAAACAAGAAGGAAAACAATCATGATAGAATAATATGGGACAAATATGACAATGGAAATTACAAGACAGTTCATCAGTATTTTACTGATACGGCGGACATGACAGAAGATTACTACTATCAAGAGTTCTACGAAAATGGAAATTTGAAAATTCAGGGATTAGAAAATCAAAGAGCTAGAAAAGGAGAATGGAAAGCTTTCTTTGAAAACGGAAACCTGAAGGCAAAATTGACTTTTGAAAATGACATTCTAAATGGCCCAATTGAATTCTATTTTGAGAATGGAACAATTAAAGCTACAGACATTGCAGAAAATGGATTCTTAAAGCAAAATAATATTGACATAAAAAACTTCTTAATGGAAAACTTTGACATTTCGGAGAATAGACCGAATTGGAAAGATTCATTGGATATTATGATAGACTCATTGAAGACCATATTAAATAAAAAATAACTGGGTACAACAACACCTGTACGCAATGCCCTATGGGACGCTACTGCGCATAGCCAAACCATTACACAAAACCAGCCATGAAAATATTCTTAACGACGATTGTTTTATTCATGCTATTTCAAGGGTGTAAGAATGACAGAACCGTTGAAAAGGCGGATCCGAATCCCGTTTTTGATAACAGCCATTTCATTAGTCAACGACATTTGCACGAAAAGAAATTTGAAGGTTTTGATTTCAATACAGAGCAGCAATGGGATAGCCTGAATGGTATTTCTCACAAAAAAGTACAACACAGGAAAGGCAAGGTTCACCCTGATATTCGCACATTTGGCTGGCACGTTTATTCCAATGGTTCTGCATGGAAAAACTACAACCTTTCCATGTTATGGGGCATCTCATACTTTTCATACACGATTCAACCGGAAACCGGGAACTATAAAAGTATCCATCAATGGAAAACAACCGCCTTGATCGATAGTGCCAGGGCTGCCAACTGCAAAGTATTTCTTTCGGTAGCTAATTTTGGAAGCGAGAATAATGCAACTTTTTTAAAAAATCCGAAGGCTCAGAATACATTGATTGATAGCCTGTCCCGTTTACTGGCCCTGAGATCGGCCGATGGTATTAACATAGACTTCGAAGGCGTATCAAAGGAAAGCAAAACCAGTTTTACCAATTTCATCATTGAAATCTCAAAAAGACTAAAACAAGACCATCCAAACTACCAAATATCACTATGCCTTTATGCAGAAGATTGGAACGATATTTTCGACATTAAAACAGTAGATCCATATGTGGATTTTTACACATTAATGGGCTACGATTATTATGGGGGCTTTAGTAAAACAACCGGTCCGGTGACACCTTTTAACTGGAGTGAAATATTTGGAAATGGTTTGAAATCATCTATCGAATATTATCAGAAAAAAGGCGTACATCCGAAGAAATTAATTGTAGGCCTTCCTTATTATGGCGCGGAATGGAATACCAAAAAATCCCAGCCCGGCTCAATGGTCGCAGAATTCAGAGATAACCCGCCCTATAGTGCTATTCGGAAAATATATATTGATTCATTGCACACTCCGGTAAAGTTTGATTCCATCAGTTCTTCCACTTATTTAATTGTAAAAGAAGGGGATCACGGCTATCGGCAAATCTTTTTTGAAGACAGCAAATCGCTTTCGATTAAATATGACTGGATAAAGAAAAATAAATTGGGAGGTGTTGGAATATGGGCTTTAGGTTATGACAACGGTTATTCTGAACTATGGGATTTATTGGCAGAAAAATTTTCAGAAGAACAAAATGCAACCATGACTGACAAAAAATGAACCCGGATTATGCGATAGTGAATCTTCTATTGCATAGTTTGGGATAAAAGAACCAATCCACCCTAAACATTGTGCTCCCATAAAGAAAGGGAGTTTTCATCTTCATTACGTCAAAATCAAGTAACTTGCACGATTATTCTGGAGAAGATGAACACAGTCAGAATCACGAAGGAGATCAACTTTGAAATGGCCCATGCGTTGTATGGCCATGACGGTCCGTGCAAGGATATTCACGGACATTCTTACAAACTGACCGTTACCCTGAAGGGCCGGCCGATTGCCGATGAAGGAAGTCCGAAGTTCGGAATGGTGATGGACTTTGCGGATCTCAAGCGAATCCTGAAAGGCAAAGTAACCGATCAGTTTGATCATGCGGTCCTGGTATGGGACCAGTCGCCCTTTGCCAAAATGGTCAATGATCCACTTTATGGAAATATCATTGGGGTACCCTTCCAGCCTACATGTGAGAACATCCTGTTGGAGATTGTGCGCAGGGTGCGCCCGGAGCTGCCGGAAGGCGTGGATCTGGCGTCCATGCGTTTGCGGGAAACGGCCACCAGCTATGCGGAATGGCATAGTGGTGATTGATTAATTTGAAAATTGGTCAATTTGAAAATGATCCGGAATGATATCCTGCAGAAGAGATTTAACATCTGAAAGTCTGACCGTCTAACGTCTACAACCCACCATGTCCAACCTCATTGCCAAATATAACATCCCCGGTCCGCGCTACACCAGTTATCCCACCGTGCCTTATTGGGAAGGCCGTATGGATGAACAGATCTGGCGGCAACATGTAAAGCAGGCGTTTGATCAGAGCAATGCGGAAAGTGGAATGAGCCTTTACATCCACCTGCCTTACTGTGAAAGCCTGTGTACATTCTGTGGCTGTAACACCCGCATTACGGTGAACCATGCAGTGGAGGGGCCTTACATGGAGACCCTGAAAAAAGAGTGGGCTTTGTACAGGGAGATATTCGGTGCCCGTCCGAGAATCAGGGAATTGCATCTGGGTGGCGGCACGCCCACTTTTTTTAGTCCGGAAAACCTTTCGGATATGCTTCAGGACATACTTAGTCATGCGGAAGTTACGGAAGACCATGCCTTCGGTTTTGAGGCCCATCCCCGCAACACCACAAGGGCACACCTGGAGGCATTGCGTGCTTCCGGGTTTCGCAGACTGAGTCTGGGCATCCAGGACTTTGATCCGGTCGTTCAGGACGTGGTGAACCGTCACCAGTCGTTCGAGCAGGTGAGAGAAGTGACAGATTGTGCCAGGGAATTGGGATATACCTCCATCAACTTCGATCTTATTTATGGCTTGCCCTTCCAGAAGCGAAGCAGTGTGGAAGATACCGTAAACAAGGTGCTGCAACTCATGCCGGACCGCATCGCATTTTATAGCTACGCGCATGTGCCGTGGATCAAACCCGGTCAGCGAAAGTTCACGGAAGATGATCTGCCTTCCGATGCCGAGAAGCGTTCGCTGTATGAGTTGGGCAAGGGCATGTTGGAAGATGCCGGGTACATCGAGATAGGGATGGACCACTTTGCCCTGGAAACCGATGAGCTTTATTTGTCTGCCCAGAACCGCACGTTGCATCGCAACTTCATGGGCTATACGCCTGTTTACACCAGGTTAATGGTGGGCCTGGGTGTATCATCCATCGGTGACAGCTGGACGGCTTTCGGGCAGAACAAGAAAGTGGTGGAAGAATATATGAAAGATGTTCAGGAAGGGAAACTTCCCATTTTCCGGGGTCACGAATTGAATGATGAAGACCTGTTCCTCCGCAAACAGATACTGAACCTCATGTGCCATATGGACACCGAATGGCCTTCGGGAAATGCCTTTGAAGAAGTGCTGACGCAGGGCAAGGCAAAGCTGGTGGAGATGGAGGAGGATGACCTGATTGAAGTAGGTCCGAACAGCGTCACCATTAAACCGCAGGGGAAACCCTTCCTTCGTAATGCGTGCATGGCTTTTGATGCCAGACTCTGGCGCAGCAAACCCAAAGAACAAATATTTTCGAAAACCATTTAGGTGCATTGAAGGGAAGCGGGAGACATACTGTATTGAATCAATCTCCCCCCCGTATCTGGGTGTGGCTTTTTTTTAGTGTGCTTGCCATCCTGTTGCTTGTGCACAACGAGCAGATCAGTTTATGGGATCAGGATGAAGCTGCATACGCGGGCTTTGCGCGTACGATGCTGCAAACAGGCAATTGGGTGATACCTGATTTCATGTGGGGTTTCATCCATCGGAAGCCTCCGCTGCATTTCTGGAACATTGCATTGGCCGCGAAGGTTTTCGGTATGAATGAATTCAGCGTTCGTTTTTCTTCTTCCCTGGCGGTTTGGTTGACCCTGTTTCTGATGTATCGCTGGGGACGTCATCTGTGGGGGGCTCGCACATCACTCATGGCTTCGTTTATTTTATCTACTTCCCTTTTGGTACCGGCATTGGGAAAGATCGCATTGACGGATGGTACCCTGCTGCTCTTTTCAACCATGTGTGGCTTGTCGATTGCCATGCTGATACGAAAG
Organism: Flavobacteriales bacterium; assembly: GCA_020435415.1. Taxonomy (NCBI): domain Bacteria; kingdom Pseudomonadati; phylum Bacteroidota; class Flavobacteriia; order Flavobacteriales; species Flavobacteriales bacterium. The sequence goes on along the minus strand of JAGQZQ010000120.1, from coordinate 2,576 downwards.
CCATCTTATAAATGGGTCTTTGTGTTCTGGATGGCATTTGCGCTGGCTGTGCTTACGAAAGGTCCGCCGGTTATCTTGTTTACCGGTTTTCTTTGTGCCGGATTGCTATGGCGTCATCCGGACCGTCAATGGTTGTATAAGTTGAAACCGTGGTTTTTTCTGCCCCTCGCGCTGTTACCGCTGGCTTGCTGGGTATATGCCACTATTCAGATGGATGGCGGAACATTCGCCCGATGGATGGCGGATTGGTACATTCTGAAGCGGGTGGGTGGAGGTGTTTTGGGACAGGAAGGACCGCCCGGAACCCATCTGCTTTTCATGCTCATATTTTTCCTGCCATGGTTAAGGAATCTGCCGGTGGCGGTCTATTTGTCTGTCCGGTCTTTTCTGGAAAGAACCAATCACATGGTATTTACGCTGTGGTTTCTAGCGGGGTGGTTGCCATGGGAGCTGTCGCCGAGTAAACTTCCGTCATATGCTGTGGTGGCGCATGTTCCGCTCGCATTTTTTCTGGCCGATGCCATCTTGCATCACGGTGGGGTGCTGAAGAACTGGCGCAAGACGTTCAGCGTAATCCAGTTCTCGTTGACTCATGCGTTGTTTGTGGTGATCTGTTTGCTGCCTTTATTGCTACCTGTTGCCACAACATCTGCATATGTATTTTATGTGAGCGGAGGCATGCTCATTGTGTTTAATGTTTTTGCTGCATCTGCACTCCGTACCCCGAAATTCATACCGCGTTGGGTGGCGGTGAATGCCTTGTTTCAGGTGGTGATATGGGTGTTACTCATGCCGATTGCGGACCAATGGAAAAGCAGCACTCGGAGGACGGCTATCCTTTTGGAAAACCTCACACAACCAGGAACTACGGTGGTTATAGGCAACAACCGGGGAAGGCCACCCAGTTTGCCATATTATCTTGGAGATCGCTACTCGGAGATCCTGGTTGAAAAGCGTATTGATTCATTGAATGTATGGTATGGAAAAGAAGAACCGGTGGCACTCATTCTGAATGAATCACAGGCGATCAAACTGGCGGAGCTTAGGGGAGAGTTGCCACAGGTAGAGGTACATCCGGGCTTGTATACCGACAGGCTCGATAAAGCCGGTTATATATTGCTGATCAATCCTGAAGCACAGTTGGTGGGCAGGTGATCAGAGCCGGTACCCCAGCATGATCATCAAAGCAGAATGGTATTGCCCCCGGTTAAGCCGGAAGGTTTGTCCGCCCGAATGTTCTCTCACGGGTAGCAATGACGTATTGTACCGCCATTCCGCCATCCATTTCTCTCCCAGGTTATAGGAGATGCTGAGGTTACCGCTGAGTTCCCAGTCTTTGAACGGGCGGACGGGCTTCAGTGCACCGATCTGATTTTCTTCTTTGGAACCCACCAACGCGCCGAATGAGGGCCCCAGTCCGTATGAGAACTTGCCCATGTTGAATCTTACCATGACAGGTACTTCCATGTACTGCAATGCCATCAGGTAGGAAGAATAATCACCTTTGGCGGGATTCTGAACTTTACGGCTACCCTTCTGGATGTACTGTAATCCCATTTCCCAGGTGATCTTATCGTTGGGTGTGAGGCTGGCAAATGCTCCTCCTGTGATGCCCAGTTTATGAAAGCCGCTGAGCTCATCACCGGACACTTGTGATGCGATGAATCCGGCACGCAATGACGCTTTGAAATTCTGGGCATGCGCAAATTCCGACAGCCCCAGTATCATTGAAATGATTAACAGTAAATATTTTTGGCGTGCCATGCGGTAAAGATAACTAATTGACCAGGTGCTGCAGGTAATGATGTTGTTAAAATATTTCCGGCGGACCATTCCCGTTCTTTCCGGTGATTCCCGACATTTGTTTTTACGATGACCCCAGGTGATATCTCCATCAGAAAACTAGAGCCTCAGGAATCGGATTTGATTCTGAAGATTGCGCATTGGTACTTTGATGAATGGGGGAGTCCTGTTGAGAAGACCGTGAAAAGTTTAACCACGCAGGCTCCGGAAGAGATCCTGTTTCACCTCGTGATGATGAAGAATGGTGCGTTGATAGGAACGGCAGGGGTTTACCATGAGGTAAACCTGTTTAATGTTCATTCCCGTTTCAGAAAATTCACACCGTGGTTGGCGCTTTTTTATATGGATGAAAAGGAGCGTGGTCGGGGAATGGGTGCGCAGTTATTGGAGCATGTTGATATACACGCACGCGAAGCCGGAATATCTCAAGTGTACCTTTATACCTTTACGGCAGAACGTCTTTATGCCAGATGTGGTTGGCGGTATATGGAAACGGTCAGGTATAAGGACCATGATACGGCGGTGATGGATAAAATATTATAATTAATGTGTTGTGTTGATAACGAGACAACCATCGTCGGTAAGACTTATATTGGGAGCGACTTATCATCTTAATTAAACCCAAATTATGCAATAGATCAGCCTGATTTGCTGAAAAGGCTTTGTGGCCTTACCTTTCCGGAATCAGTGTAATGTACGAAAAAGATGCACGAGTTAGCGCATGAATTCACCAGCAGAAAAGTAAGTCCCTGGGGCGGGATCAAATATTTTCA
>JAGQZQ010000119.1 GCA_020435415.1 Flavobacteriales bacterium | reverse complement strand
ACAGGTCTGTTTTTTTTATGCTTTTACCTCACATCACCATGACATGAAGTTTGTGGTCATCTTTGTGCGCTTCGTTTTCGGCTTCTTGGAACAGGAGGAAAACATGGTCATGGAAAACGTCAACAGGCACACCATCGCCAGCAATCTCATGCCATTTGGTTTGATTCTATTCATCTCACTAGGGGGTTTTGAGGTTTGTTTCGTTATATGCAATATAATGACTTGATGCTACAATTTCAACCCTGGATTAAAAAATTGCGGCTGCTACAAAGAACGGCAGCCAATTATTTATCCTTCGCCATCTTCTCGGCAATCCGTTCCAAAGTATAGGAAAGATCGCCGTAGTGCATCTTGATGTAGGGATAGTCTTTCCCTGTTTTCCGGTCATGTACATAAAAGGCGATGTTGTAGCCGGCAGGGATGTGAAAGCCCTGGTAGTTGGTGGTGCTGGCATAGTACACATACTTATGCCTCAACACGTATGGATACTCTTCCTTGCTGAATGATGCGGTATCCGTTCCTTCCGCCACGGTAGACCCAACCACAAAATGTTTTATTTTGCTGCTGTCCATAGCCGCCTTGATGTAGTTGTTATAATCCGCCAAGTGATCATTGGTCTCTTCGATCTTCAACTTGATCATATCCCGCTTCTCGTAGTCGTAGTTCACATCGGCGTCAATTCCTGTGGTCGCCTCCTGCTTCTGGCCGCCTTTCTTGTCAACAGCATAATTATCCAGACTGCTTTCCTCGTCAAGGGATTCAGGATCCACATATTCAAATTGCTCGATCAGCAGTTTATGTTTCTTGAAATCAGAAGGCAACGATTCTTTCTTGACCTTCTTCCAGCTCGTTTGCGCCTGTAATGTCATCGCTGACAAAAGCAGCGTAACGATTACACAATACCCTTTGTTCATTTATCTGTCCTTTTACCGGACTGAAGCAATAACTGCGCCAGCCTATTCATTCTTACCCTTCTTCCATACGAACGGGGATCAAAATACAAATTAAATCGAGAGTTCAAAACCTCCGATAGGCTTATTTATCACCCAATATGATAGGCAGGCCGTCCTTTCCACTGCCGATCACTACCACCTTTGCGTTGGTGGATTTGGCCAGATTCTCAGTCGCTTCAATGCCCTTCCAGCGTAACAGATTTTCATTGATGCTTTCTGTTACGATCCGCTGAAAGTTCCGGATACCCTCTGCTTCGATCTTTTTTCGCTCCGCTTCTTTCTGTTCTTTTTCCAGTTTAAACTCATACTCAAGGGAAGCCTGTTCCTGTGCCAGTTTGCGTTCGATGGCTTCCTGTATGGCAGATGGCAGGATCACCGATCGGATGAGCAAAGCCTTCACGTCGATAAAATTGACACTCATCACCTTCCGCATATCTTCGAAAATTCGATCCTGTACCTCTTCCCTCTTTTTTGAATACAGCTCTTCAGGTGTGTAACGTCCTACCACTTTCCTGACAGATGACCGTATTTCCGGGATAATAAAGGCAGTGACATATTCCGTTCTGAACTTTTTATGCAGGTAACCCAGTTTCAATTTCATCGGCTGAAAACGAATGGATACGTCCACCTTGATGGTGAGACCGTTGGATGACAGCACTTCCATCTGTTCCTCTTTCTGCATCTCCGTTACATCATGAACATACACTTTGTTCCAGGGAGCAACCATATGAAAACCCTCATCCAGCGTCGTTTCAACATCAACACCACCGCCGAACCTCCGGAATAAAACACCGCATTCCCCTGCCCCGATAGTGATAAACAGTGAGTTGGCAAAGATCAGCAATAACAGTCCACCTGCAACCAGGGCGATCACCACAGGCGAGAATCTGAAATTGGGTTTATTATCCCAACTTATGCAGTAGGAGGTGAGGAACGAGCCGAACTATCTGTATTTAGTTGGGGTTATCCCGATTTAGAAAATCACTTTTCGGATGCGCGAAGTACGGGCCGAAAAGGTTGATTTTCTTAATCGCTATGCAATAGAGAATTTTCTATTGCATAGTTTGGGATTGTTCATCTGGAATGTCTTGGCCATAGCTGAATTGTTTTTTAATGAGAGGCAATGTTACCCAATGCAGGGAGAAATGTCAAATGGAGAGAGGGTTTAAGGTTTGTAGTTTAAAGTTTGTGGTTGAGCTAACCGATAAAACATTTAGCATGCTGCTCCTACCGGATAGAGCTGTTCAAATCGTTCTTTGAGATCCTATGCTTCGGGAAAACAAGACAGTACGTCAACCTTAAACCACAAACCAGAAACCGGAAACTTCTACGACCTCCCGTCTTCTTTTAACACCCCCGTATAATGTTTGAGGGTGCGCAGGAAGAGGGCAATAACAGAGGCGCCGGCCAGTACATACAAGGCTGTCATTCCCGGATGGGCATTGCCGCTGATAGAGTAGTTACGCAGACTGTGAACGAATACAAAACCCAGCACGGTTGCCAGGGCGCCCGAGTACTCTCTCCTGAAAACACTCTTCATGGAAAAGGGCACGTCGGGTTTACGAATGTGTTTGAATGACGGGATAAACGCAGGTACCGTTTGTGACCAGGAAAGGTAGACCTCACCGAATTTGCGTTCAAGGAAACGCTCTTCCGCAAACATGATCCGCTCATAATACAGCCAATAGGCAAGGGTCACGATGGCCACAAACCAACCGTTCCAGGTATATACCACAATGCCTATCCACATCAGATAATTCCCCAGGTATAGCGGATGGCGCAACATGGAGTAAATTCCACTTGTATTCAGCTGCTCTGCTACCTGTTTATCCGTATTTCTTCCGGAGGTGCCGCGTGGGGTAGTGCCTATGGTATACGCCCTTATCAGTTGTCCGATTACAGAAAGACAAACGGAAAGGCACAGTACCACAAATTCCGTGGCGGCATCCATCCGGCTGTAATCCGTGACAAGAATGACCGGAACCGCCATAATAAATAGCACCACAGGAATTTGGCCCCTGTATTTAAACAGCACATTTCCCTGTTTTTCGATTGTGTGGATCAATGCCATAAAAAAACGCGTTGTGTCAAACCATTTTTTTTATATTGTGGCCGGACTTCTGTGAGCACAGAAGTTTTGTATCCTGCTAAGTTTGATCCGTATGCCAAAAAAGAAACCTTATTCACTCGAATTCATTGTCAAGTCGAGCCCAAAGATATTATATAATTGCATTAGCACCCCAAGTGGCCTTTCCGAATGGTTTTCCGATGACGTGAATGTTCGCGACAACCTGTACACCTTTATCTGGGATGGCGAAGAACAACAAGCCGAACTCCTGGATGTCAGGGCCAACGAATCCATCCGGTTCAGGTGGACAGAAGATGATGACAGCGACAGCTACTTCGAATTCAAGATACAGAAAGACGAGATCACCGGAGAAATCGCCCTGGTCATTACCGACTTTGCCGACGACGATTCGGAGAAAGATGAAGCCATTCGTTTGTGGAATTCCCAGATCCACGATCTGATGCACCACATAGGGTCCTGATCACCCGCCCCGATCACTGGCACCGGATTTGTTATCTTTGCTCCCGTTGCGGAAGCATGCATTGATGATCCATGAAAAAGCTGGACCGTTTGCTGATTAGGTCATTCGTTGGCCCGTTTGCGCTCACTTTCTTTATTGCCATCTTTTTTCTGGTCATGCAGTTCCTCTGGAAATATGTAGACGACCTGGTCGGAAAGGGGTTGGAAATGACAGTGATCGCTGAGCTGCTGCTATATGCATCTGCCAGCCTTGTGCCCCTGGCCTTGCCCCTGGCCATTCTGCTTTCATCGATCATGTGCTTCGGAAACCTGGGGGAAAAATATGAGCTGGCCGCCGCCAAAGCTTCCGGAATCTCCCTTCAGCGCCTGATGAGCCCCATAGCCGGGGTAACCATCATCATCAGCCTTGCGGCATTTTACTTTTCCAACAACATACTACCCCTGGCCAACCTCAAGATGGTCACCCTCATTCATGATGTACAATCCAAAAAACCTGCCCTCAATATCAAACCTGGAATTTTTTACTCCGGGATTGAAGGATATACCATCAAGGTTGATAAGAAATGGCCGGACGGCAGTCTGAAGGAAATTATGATCTATGACCACACCGACCGCATGGGCAATACCAAGGTGGTACTGGCAGACTCCGGTATGATGGTCATGTCATCGGATGAACGATACCTGATCCTCACCCTTCTGAACGGACATGCTTATGAAGAAATGGATAAGTCTGCCCGTAACCGGGAAAGCACCTTTCCATTCATGCGCTCGTCATTTGAAAAAGAAGTGATCCGTTTCGATCTGAGCTCATTTGCTTTCGCACGTGGTGATGAAGAGCTTTTCAAGGATAAGTATACGATGCTTAACCTCCGTCAGCTTGAGATTCAGATGGATACCCTGAAAAAGCTGATGGCGGAGCGACGGGAGGACTTTGGACAGAATCTGGTTAAAAGTTATTTCAAACGGTTTGATGAAAAGCAGATCAAGCAGTCCGAAGACAGCGTTCTCACCCTGGAACACCCGGATGTATTGGCCAACTTCGACCGTAACGACCGGCTTAAACTGCTGGAAGTTTCCATGAACCTTATCAGAAGCGCCAAAGCTTTCACGGATATTACCCGTGACGATATCAGTGTACGATATAAGAACATTGTCCGCCACAGAATCGAATACCACCGGAAATTCACACTGTCCATTGCCTGTATGGTACTCTTCTTTATTGGTGCACCGTTGGGTGCCATCGTGCGCAAAGGAGGGCTGGGGGCACCCATGGTTCTTTCCGTGCTATTTTTCCTCCTGTACTACATTGCTTCTATTATGGGCGAGAAGTTTGCCAGAGAAACCGTGATCTCTCCTGCCGTGGGTATGTGGTTATCAACGGTGGTGCTCACACCAATAGGATTGTTTCTGACAAACCGTGCCACCGGTGATTCTGTCTTAATGAACGCCGATTCCTATGTGGCCTTCTTTAAAAAGATATTCAAACGTAAATCCGCTACCTCTTGAAGCTATTCGTCATCCTTTCCCGGGTACCCTGGCCATTGGAAAAAGGCGATAAGTTGCGTGCCTATTTTATGATACGGCACCTGTCCGAACGCTTCGAGATCACATTATGCTGTCTGAGTGATGAAGGCCCTAAACAGGAAGCCATCCAGGCCCTCTCCCCTTTCTGCAAACACATAGAGATCATACGCCTGAACAGGATGGCGATATATGGTCGTTTGTGCCTCAATCTGTTTTTTGGAAACCTGCCTTTTCAGGTGCGATGGTTTACCAGCAACAAAGCAAAAAGAAAGATTAAAAAACTGATTACCCAACACCAGCCCGACCGGATATTTTGCCAGCTTATCAGGGTGGCAGAGTATGTTAAGGACATTCCGAATATTCCGAAGATTCTCGACTACATGGACGTGTTTTCCAAAGGCATGGACCGTCGGCTGAATACTGCACCCGGCTACATGCGACCATTGGTGAACATGGAATACAAGCGCCTGCTGCATTACGAGCACACTGTATTCTCTCAATTTGATGAGCGGATGATCATTTCGGAGCAGGACAGAAACCTGATCGTACACCCCGAACATCATAAAATCCATGTAGTGATCAATGGCGTGGATACAAACTTCTTCTATCCCATGCCACACGACAAAGATTTTGAATTGTTATTCAACGGAAACATGAGCTATCCACCCAATGTGGAAAGCGCGGAGTTCATTGTTAAGATGGTGCTGCCACTTGTATGGAAACAGAAACCAGGTGTGCGTCTTCTGATATCCGGAACGAATCCTTCACCCCGTGTAAAGGTCCTGGAAGGAAAGAATGTAGTGGTCAGCGGATGGGTCGAGGACATACGCACCAGCTTTGCCCGCTCTCGTATACTCGTTGCGCCTATGCAGATCAGCATCGGTCTGCAAAACAAACTTCTGGAAGCCATGGCCATGGGTATACCCTGTATCACTTCCACCCTGGCCAACAACGCGCTGAATGCTCCCGAAGAAGAGTGTATTCTGGTGGCAGACACACCGGAAGAATTTGCCAAACATATTCTACGCCTGCTGGATCACCCGGAAGATGCGTCCCTCATGGCTGATAACGCCCTCAATTTTGTCAGAGAACATTTCCGTTGGGAAGCGGTCTGCAAACAAACCGGGGATATCATTGAAAAGGCCGGACAGGCCTGATCGGTGGTCTTTTGTTATCTTTGCATAACGAATTGCCATATGAAGACAGAACTGAATACCATTGAAGAGGCCATTGCGGATATACATGCCGGAAAAGTGGTCATTGTTGTTGATGACGCCAACCGCGAAAACGAAGGAGACTTTATAGCGGCGGCCAGAAGTGCCACACCGGAATTGATCAACTTTATGGCCACGCATGGACGGGGACTCATCTGCGCCTCCATCACAGAAGAACGTTGCGAAGAACTCGGCCTTGAGATGATGGTGTCACGTAACACCTCTCTGCACGAAACACCTTTCACGGTGTCTATCGACCTGCTTGGAAATGGCACCTCAACTGGCATCTCAGCAAGCGACCGGTCCAAGACAGTTCAGGCACTCATCAACCCCGATACCAAACCGGAAGATTTTGCCAAACCCGGTCATATCTTCCCTTTGCGCGCCAAGGTGGGTGGTGTATTAAGAAGAGCCGGCCATACGGAAGCGGCCATTGACCTGGCGCGGCTTGCCGGATTTGAAGCCGCAGGGGTATTGGTTGAGATCATGAATGAAGACGGAACCATGGCACGGCTACCGGAACTCATGGCCATCTCCGAACGATTTGACCTGAAGGTGATCTCCATTGAAGACCTGATCGCATACCGCCTGAAACATGAATCGCTTATCCAACGTGAAGTGGAAGTGGACCTCCCGACAGACTGGGGGCATTTCCATTTGATTGCTTTCACCCAAACCACCACCAAACAGGAACACCTTGCCCTTATCAAGGGAGAATGGAAATCCGATGAGCCCGTGCTGGTGCGCATGCATTCCTCTTGTCTTACCGGAGACATTTTCGGATCCTGCAGATGTGACTGTGGTTCGCAATTGCACACCTCCATGGAGATGATCGAGAAGGAAGGAAAAGGTGTGGTGGTTTATATGAACCATGAAGGCCGCGGCATAGGACTGCTTAACAAACTCAAAGCCTACCAGCTTCAGGAACAAGGTCTGGATACCGTAGAGGCCAATCTGGAACTTGGCTTTAATGTAGATGAAAGAGACTATGGCGTTGGCGCACAAATCCTCCGCAATCTGGGTATTTCAAAAATCCGCCTGCTGTCCAACAACCCCAAGAAAAGAGCCGGGCTGATCGGATATGGCCTGGAGATCGTTGAGAACGTGAGCCTGGAGATCGCATCCAACGAGTTCAACAAAAAATACCTGGAAACAAAAAAGGAGAAAATGGGGCACACACTGAAGCTGGACCGTCAGGCTGACTAACCATTTTTCAGTGCGGCAGCCAGGGCCTCCGCATCCGGATTCAGTCCCGGATAGATCAACGTAGCCTGTTTGTAATATTTTTCCCGCGATGCCAGATGTTGCGATATGAATGCGCGTAATTCTGATTCATCCTTACCATGTACAAGCGGTCGTACTTCTTTCGCCTGCCTCAAACGACTCACCAAAGCTTCGGGCGTCAATTCCAGATAAACCGTTTGCCCGTTGGCATTCATGAGTTTTACATTATCATTGAAACATGGCATCCCTCCTCCTGTAGCGATGACCTGCCCGGACTCTTTCACTACCTCACCCAAGGCCTCTGTCTCCAAAGTCCGGAATACGCCTTCCCCATCCGCTTCGAATAGTTCCGGAATGGATCGTCCGACTTTTTTCTCTATGTACTGATCCATGTCCAGAAAACGGTAGCCGATAACCCGGGCCAGTTTTTTGCCAAAAGTGGTTTTTCCGGACCCCATATAACCGATCAGGAAAATATTAGATGGGTAAGATGCCCTGGTTGTCATCACACAGGATTGTTCTTTTCTTTTGCAAAATGCTTCAACACCAGCCGATCCAGCCAGGCAGGAAAAAATTTACTTAGCAATACCGTAAGTCTTCCTTCCCGGGTAAGCACAATGGTACGCTTACGGTTCTCAATGGCATCAAGGATGTGTCCTGCCACCTCTTCAGCCGTCATCATCTTTTGTTCATCCCTTGGGGATTCACCCTGCTGTGAACCGTCGGCGGCGAGAGCCGTGTTCCGGATGTTGGATGCGGTAAAACCCGGACAGGCAAGCAATACGTGCAATCCTTTTGCTGCATTCTCAATGCGCACGGACTCCAGGAAGCCATGCAATGCAAACTTTGAAGCGGAGTATCCGGTACGGGCAGGTAACCCCTTGAAACCAGCTATGGATGAAATACCTACGACACTCCCCTTCCGTTTTAACACATGGTCAAGGGCATATTTGGTGCAGTAAACCGCTCCCCAGAAATTGATATCCATGACCTGCCGGATCACCTCAAGGTCTACATCCCGGAACAGGGCGCGCATGGAAATCCCGGCATTGTTAATCAGAATATCTATGCCGCCCATGTGTTGCGCAGACAATTCGATCAGGCGCCGGGCTTCTTCTTCCTTACTCACATCCGCGCGGATGGCATGCACCGGTGTTCCTCCGGAAGCGATCTGCGCCCGGACTTCCTCAAGACGCTCCTCATTCCGACCGGACACCACAACAGAGGCTCCCCTTCGAGCCGCTTCCAGGGCCAGGGCCTTGCCGATGCCGGAGGTAGCCCCGGTAATAACGATCACTTTTCCTTTCAACGACATAAAAATGGATAACAGATCAAATGTAAAATAAAAAAAGCCCGGAGACTTGTCCGGGCTGTCGTGATCCTATG
>JAGQZQ010000118.1 GCA_020435415.1 Flavobacteriales bacterium | reverse complement strand
AAAATCACTTTTCGGATGCACGAAGTACGGACCGGAAAGGTTGATTTTCTTAATCGCTATTCAATAGAAAATTTTCTATTGAATAAATTTGGGTTACGGCTTGACGCTGACGAACGGATTGCTTTCTGCACCGTATCTTTGCAGGATGAAATCAGAAGCAGGCGCATCACAAAAGACGGATATCCGAACGTTGTCGCTGGACGAGCTCAAACAGAAATTCTCTGACCTCGGAGAAGCCTCGTACCGCGCAGCGCAGGTGTATGAATGGTTATGGAAGAAGTCCGCCCGTTCCATCTCCGCATTCACCAATCTTTCCGTTGCCCTTAGGGAAGCCCTGGACAAGGAGTTTACCATCTTACCCATCGAAACATACAAGGAGCAGCTGAGTGATGATGGTACGGTCAAAGCCGCTTTCCGTCTGCATGATCACCACCTCATCGAAGGGGTCATGATACCGGCTGATGACCGGATGACCGCATGTGTTTCTTCCCAGGTAGGCTGCAGTCTCACCTGCGCCTTCTGTGCCACAGGGAAGCTGGACCGCCTTCGCAACCTTACCGCCGGTGAGATTTACGATCAGGTGGTGGCCCTGGATCAGACGGCGAGAAAATACCATGAACATCCGCTCACCAACATTGTTTTTATGGGCATGGGAGAACCACTCCTGAACTACCGTGGCGTTCTGGAAGGCATCGACCGGTTAACCGCACCGGATGGATTAAATATGTCGCCAAAACGGATTACCGTGTCCACTGCCGGCATTGCCAAAATGATCAAACGGTTGGGCGATGATGCGGTACGTTTCAATCTGGCCCTGTCATTGCATGCTGCCAACGACGAAAAACGCAGCCAGGTCATGCCGATCAATGACCAGAACACCCTGGAAACCCTGATGGATGCGCTGCAATATTTCTATCAGAAAACAGGCAACCGGATCACATTTGAATACCTCGTATTTAAAGACTTCAATGACACCGAGGAAGACGCATTGCAACTGGCCCGGTATTGCGGCCGCATTCCGGCCAGGGTGAACATCATCGAGTACAACCATGTGGACGGGGTAGCGTTTCAGCAGACCACCCCGGAACGTTTGGACCGGTTCATCGCCGTGCTGGAGCGTAAAGGGGTGAATGTACATGTGCGCCGCAGTCGCGGCAAGGACATCGACGCTGCGTGCGGTCAACTGGCGAATAAACTGGGCGACAAAGGCGCTGCCTGATCAAGATTTCGTACTTTCACATCGTTGCTATGCCTGTACTTGAGACCATCAAAAAACCTGTCCTCCGGGAAATGGAGGAGTTTGAACTCCGCTTCCGAAAGTCGATACGGAGTTCCGTTCCACTGCTGGACAAGATCACGCATTACATTGTTAAGCGGAAAGGCAAACAGATGCGGCCCATGTTTGTGTTGCTGTCCGGTAAACTCAACAATGGAGTAAACGACAGAACATACCGTGCCGCTGCCCTGATCGAACTACTGCATACGGCCACTCTGGTACACGATGATGTGGTGGATGACGCCAACATACGCAGGGGCCTGTTCTCTGTGAATGCTCTTTGGAAGAACAAGATCGCCGTATTGGTGGGAGATTATCTGCTGTCCAAAGGACTCCTGCTCTCCATTGACAACAGCGACTTCGACTTGCTGCGCATTGTGTCGAATGCTGTCAAGGAAATGAGCGAAGGTGAACTTTTACAGATTGAGAAAGCACGCAAACTGGATATTGAAGAGGGCATCTATTTTGAGATCATCCGTAAAAAGACAGCATCACTGATCTCTTCGGCATGTGCCTGTGGAGCTGCTGCCGCTGATGCGGATAAGGAAGCGATCGACCGCATGGCCTCCTTCGGGGAATATGCCGGAATTGCCTTTCAGATCAAAGATGACCTGATGGATTACAACCTGAAGGATGAGATTGGTAAGCCCACCGGCATCGATATCAAGGAAAAAAAGATGACCCTTCCGCTGATCTATGCGCTGTCAAATGCCAAATCGGAAGACAAGCGGCGTGTCATCAACATTGTAAAAAACCACAACACCAACCGTAAGAAGGTGCAGGATGTCATCAACTTTGTGATCGCATCAGGCGGCATTGAATATGCCAGGGAGCAAATGAACATCTATCGCGACAAGGCCCTGGAAGTTCTGATGACCTTCCCTGAAAACGAAGCAAGGGAATCACTGGAACGGTTGGTACACTACTCTACCGACAGAAAAAAGTAAACAGTTTAAGGTTCAAAGTTTAACGTTGGACGAACCTTAAACTTTAAACCTCAAACCATTTTGTCAGCATTCCCCGTGGCTTTTCAGCATATTGATCTCCCTGGAAGTGAGGTAGCGCCACTGGCCACGTGACAGGTCCTTTTTGGTCAGGCCGGCAAACATCACACGATCCAGCTTGATGACCTTATAACCGAGTTTCTCGAAGATTCTTCGCACCACACGGTTCCATCCGATGTGTATTTCCAGACCCACCTGGGTGCGGTCGTTGCCATCCCCAACCAGGGCGATCTCATCCACGACCACCTTCCCTTCTTCCAGGTAAATACCCTTTTTGATCTGATCGAAGTCTGCCTTTTCCAAAGGGTTATCCAGGTGAACATGGTAGATCTTGCGGGCACCGTAACGTGGATGGGTCAGTCTTTCAGCCAGATCCCCGTCGTTGGTGAACATCAGCACACCGGTTGTCTGGCGGTCCAGTCGACCGACGGGATAGATACGTTCACGTCCGGCATTCTTCACCAGTTGCATCACGGTTTTGCGTTCCTTCGGATCCTTCACGGTGGTGACAAAATCCTTGGGTTTATTCAACACCACATAAACCGGTTTCTCACCCTTCAGGACACGGCCGTCGTAGCGCACCTCATCGGTGGGCTTCACTTTGGAACCCAGTTCGGTGACTACTACCCCGTTCACACTCACGAGGCCTGTACGGATCAACTCATCGGCTTCGCGACGCGAACACAGTCCTGAATTGGCAAGAAATTTATTCAAACGAACATCGTCCGACTCCGACTTCACCGGCCGCGGTCTTGGCGTAGACCTTGGGTACGGGCTACGGCCCTTGTATCCTCCTGCTCCGGGTTTACCGTCCCTGGAGGCTGGTCGTGGATACGGACGTTTTTCTCCGCGGCTATCATCGCTTTTGCGGTCATCACTCCCGCGTCGATCATCCCGTGATGATGGTCTGGGATTTGGCTTCGGATATGGCCTTTTACCATCACGGTTCCGATCATCTCCGGAAGCTGGCTTCGGGTAAGGGCGCTTACCGTCACGGCTGCCTTCATCCCTCTTTCGGTCGTCCCGTTTCGGACGTGCATCCGATCGTTTGGCAGGACGTGCAGGACTTTTGCGTTCTCCTTCTTTTCTTCCTCCGTCAGGACGTCCCGGTTTACCCGGCTTATTATTTCGGTTTCCTTTGTTCATGATGATGTGGCCCTCATGGGACCGGCTTTCTTATAGCGTTGGATAAAATGCATCTTCAATATGGCTGACCTGGCCATGGCCATTCTTAAAAAGCACCGAGATAATATCAAACCGGGTCTCACAATCCAGGTCATTCTCCTGCACATAAGCATCGGCAGCGGAAACCAGGTGTTTTTGCTTCTTCCTGGTCACAAAGGCTTCCGGTTCCCCGAATGCGTTGGTCTGCCTGGCCTTCACCTCCACGATCACCAGAAACTCCTTCGTTCGTGCGATGATGTCCACCTCTTCCCTGCCATGCACCCAATTGCACTCAAGGATATCATAGCCTTTCTGCCTCAGGTATTCGAGGGCCATGCTTTCGCCTTGTTTGCCAAGTTCGTTGTGGTCTGCCATAATCAGGATGCAAAGGTAACACGAACATCGTCATCTACCTGCATTTCTACCTCACAACCAATAATGATGGGATGATTATTTGCCAGGTGACCGGCCGGAAATCCGAAACAAACGGGAAAATCAATATCGTTCACAGCTTCTGCAATGATCTGCTCCGCATCGCGACCAAAGGGAATGGCATGATCATTCATCTGGGTCATCCCGCCGATCATGAGTCCGGACAGGCCCGCCAGTTTACCGCCGCGGCGAAGATTGGTCATCATGCGGTCAATGTGGTAGAGGTATTCATCCAGGTCTTCCAGGAACAGGATCTTTCCTTTCGTATCCACATCGGATGGTGAACCGATCAGGCTGTACAACACCGAGAGATTGCCACCGATCAACTCACCGGATGCCTGTCCTTTTCTATTCAGCGGATGGTCCGGCAGATCGTATGCCAACGGCTCACCGAACAGAACACGTCTGAGGTCTTCCATGGCATCAGGTGTGGTATCGGGCAAGGTAAGCGCCATTGGTCCGTGTAAACTCTTTAAAGTGGTATGTTGATGAATATGACTGTGCAGAACGGTTGCGTCACTGAAACCGATGATCCATTTGGGGTTGTTTTGCAGGACATTCCAGTCTACCTGATCCACCATGCGTACTGTACCATATCCGCCGCGAGCGCACAGAACGGCCTTTACCTCGTTATCTTCCAGCAGCGCCTGAAAGCCCCGGCTTCGGTTGGAATCACTTCCGGCCAGCTGATGCTCTTCAGCAAATAGTCCGGGGGCATGAATGACGTTGAGTCCCCATCCCCGCAGGATGTCCGATGCCGCCTGAACCTCCTGTTCCGACACTTTTCGTGCCGTGGCAGCGATGCCAATGGTGTCGCCTTTTTGTAACGAGAGAGGGGTGATCCGCATGAGCTTTTATTAAAGTCCTTTTGCCAATAGACCTCATACAATATAATATCCTAATAATCAGATTATTGCTGTATTTCTATCAACAATCTATCAACAATCTATTGCTTATATCACAAAGGTTTATTGATAGAGTACCTTCTCCATCTTCTTTCTCCTCTTTTAATTATTTCGTGGTTCTCAAGCATTGAATCTAATTCCTGCTTGATTTTAACCCTTGATATTTCTTTACCTATCCTGGAATTAATTTCCCCTATTGAACTTTCTGGATATATGGATAGGTCACGGTAAATAAGCTCTTTAAGTCTATGTCTCTCGATCGTTTTTAAAGTAGTACGCCCTTTAAAATTCAACCGTTTAAGATATTTAGGGTTAACAAAGTATTCCGTTCCCTTAGTTCTTCCTGTACTTTCAACTAGTCCTAATTCGATAAGCCTCCCTAGCCAATGCCTAAGCCCCACTTCATCGTTCTGGTTTAGAACTTTTGAAAGTTCAGTCGTTGTCAAAGAGCCTTTTTGAGCAATAAGTCCCATGGCAATGATCTCTTTCTGTCTCAACTGATATTCCCTGTTTGCCTTATCCATCAACTTTACCACCTCTTTGTTTACAAATTGTTTTTGAACAGTAACCACTACTCTGTCATCCCCTTCTTCAACAATAGGTATTGGCTTACCCGAACCTAACAGTAGTTCATATATAAGATCAAAACCACTACCTTCTTTTTCCATTAGGGATAAATCATAGAATATCTTTGAAAGGTGCTCATTCCTCCTCACAGATTGACTTAGAACATTTTGTGGGGTTACACCATAAGGCAACCTCCCAGGACTATGCACCTCTAATCGATCCGGAAACAGGTTGATAAAAATATCACCCCTGGTTGTATAAGTTCTATGTACTAATGCATTTGCCACCAATTCTCGGATCACCTCTATCGGGAAAAAATGAATATTCTTCCTAAAAACGCCGTCTGAAATTTCAACACTTTCCTTCCAATAAGGAATATCATTAACAATCTTTTCGAGAAGTTCCTTCGGGTTCATTACATAATCATCCAATGCCATTTTCCATATCTTTTCATCACGATCATTATAACGTATCACTTGAATGGCAGGAGGAAAGAGTAAATTCGCCCGATCTTGGCGTTGCCCAATCCATAATATACCAAGATTAGTTAGGTAACTCTCCTTTGATAAGAAATAATACTCCATCAATTCCTCAACCGTCTTGCCTTTTATAAATCCACTCACCCGATCCGATATTCTCAGGTCCCTTATAAGATTATCCAACTTCTCATTATCGATTCGGGAAGTTGGAACTCTCCGATTAGCTTGCTCCTCCCAAACAAAAGCATTTTTGTCAGCTGCAAGACGTGCCATTTCATCAGGCGGAACCGGTTTACATTCATCAGAAACACGAACAAAATACTTGCCATCGGTCGTGGAAGCAATACTTTGAGCACTTCGAAAAACTTGAATCTCTATAAATTCAGCTCCGTTATCAGCGGTAAGAATTTGTACAGAAACTGCAACATTCAATGTCCGCTGATTAATCTGCTTTTGAATTCTTTCAGGAACATTCCGATCAGATATCCGCTGATTTTGCGGCGGAATTTCTTCATTATCTTCAATCCCAATAAGAATCTTTCCTCCTTGAGCGTTAGCAAAACATACACAATCCCTAGCCAATTCGCCCCAATCGGTAGAATTATCTTTAAGGAAACGAATAGATTTCTTATCGAGAAGCAAATGTTCCATCATTGTAGTTCGCTTTACTCACGATCCATCCACTCACCATAACGAGAGAGGGGTGATCCGCATGGATGTGGGCTAACTTGTTATCTTTGCCGAAAGATACGAAAACAGGGCCTTGAGCCAACCGAAACGCCATATCATCACCTCCGCACTGCCTTATGCGAACGGACCGCTTCACATCGGTCACATCGCAGGGGCTTATCTGCCGGCGGACATCTACGTCCGTTACCTGCGACTGAGGGGCAAGGACGTGCTTTACGTTTGCGGTTCCGACGAGCATGGTGCGGCCATCACCATCCAGGCAAGAAAAGAAAACACCACCCCCCAGGAGATCGTCGACAAGTATCATGAGCTGAACAAAAAGACGTTCGAGCGTTTCGGGATGTCCTTCGACATATACCACCGGACCTCGTCCCCGCTCCACCACGAGACCGCTGCGGAATTCTTCACCACCCTGAACGACAAGGGGGTGTTCGAGCGAATCTCTTCGGAACAATTCTACGACCAGGAATTCAACCAGTTCCTGGCAGACCGATATGTCACAGGCACCTGTCCGAAATGTGGCCACGACAGGGCCTATGGTGACCAGTGTGAAAAATGCGGCAGCAGCCTCAACCCCACCGACCTCATCAATCCCATCTCCACCCTCAGTGGTAAACCACCTGTACTGAAAGAAACCAGTCACTGGTACCTGCCCATGCAAAAGGAAGAGGAATGGATGAAGGAATGGATCAATACCGGCAAACTGGAGGGCAAGACACACCACGATCCTTCCAAATGGAAAAAGCCGGTGCTGGGCCAGTGCAAGTCCTGGCTGGACGGAGGCTTGCAGTCCCGCGCCATGACCCGTGACCTGGACTGGGGCGTGAAAGTGCCCCTGGAAAATGCAGAAGGAAAAGTGCTTTACGTATGGCTGGACGCACCCATCGGTTACATCTCGGCGACCAAACAATGGGCCCTTGACAACAAGGCCAACTGGGAAGAATGGTGGAAAGATGAAAACTGCGAGCTGGTTCACTTCATCGGCAAGGACAACATCGTTTTCCATTGCATCATCTTCCCGATCATCCTGAAATTACACGGTGGGTACAACCTGCCGGTGAATGTTCCGGCCAATGAGTTCCTAAACCTGGAAGGGGATAAGATCTCCACCTCCCGCAACCATGCGGTATGGTTGCATGAGTACCTGGATGATTTTTCTGGCAAGGAAGATGTGTTGCGCTATGTGTTAACGTCCATCGCCCCGGAAATGAAGGACAGCGAATTCACCTGGGATGACTTCCAGGCACGCAACAACAACGAACTGGTGGCCATCTTCGGAAACTTTGTAAACCGGGCCCTGGTACTTACCGGAAAATATTTCGACGGAAAGGTTCCGTCAGGTGGAAAAGAAAATGCGGAAGACAAAGCGATCCTGGAACAATGCAAAGCCATTCCGGAAAAGGTAGGAAGAGCCATTGAGGGTTTCCGTTTCCGGGAAGCGCTGACCGAAGCGATGCAGCTGGCGCGGATCGGAAATAAATACCTGGCCGATAACGAGCCATGGAAGGTATTCAAAACGGATCCGGACAGGGTGGCCCAGGTCATGCATACTTCTCTGCAGATTGCAGCAGCCCTGGCCGTCGTGATGAAACCTTTCCTGCCGAACACCGCCAACCAACTGGCCACCATGTTAAACTTACCGGCAACGGCATGGGACAAGGCAGGCACCATGGCATTGCTGGAATCCGGTCATACACTGGGAACCACGACACTGCTGTTCGAGAAGATAGAAGATGAGGCCATGCAGGCACAAAAAGACAAACTGAACAAGAACAAACCCCAAAAGTCCAATGTTATGGCAGCCAAAGCAGAGATCGTTTTTGACGACTTCACCAAGGTAGACATCCGCACGGCTACGATTCTGGAAGCGGAGAAGGTCCCTGAAACGGACAAGCTTCTGAAGCTGAAGGTGGATACCGGTCTGGACCAGCGCACCGTTGTATCCGGTATCGCCGAACATTACAAGGCGGAAGAAATCATTGGGAAGAAAGTGCTTATTTTGGTAAATTTGGCGCCCCGCAAGCTAAGGGGCATCATGTCTCAAGGCATGATCCTGATGGCTGAAGATGCGGATGGGAAGTTGTGTTTTGTGAGTCCGAGTGAGGAAGTGGTGAATGGTAGCACCGTGAGTTGATGTGCTAATGCGGTGATGTGCTGATGCGGTGATGAACAAGGTTGTTGGCAATAGTAAAGTGTGGTTAATAATACGATGAAAGAAGAGACGGGAAATCCAATTGTTAATATCACCTTTCATTTTGCGATGGGTGTCATTCGGTTTGCCTGTGCTAATGCGGTGATGTGCTGATGCGGTGATGAACAAGGTTGTTGGCAATAGTAAAGTGTGGTTAATAATAC
>JAGQZQ010000117.1 GCA_020435415.1 Flavobacteriales bacterium | reverse complement strand
CAGTCCCGCAGACGAAGAAACCCATAGGGTATGTCCGGGTCCCTGGAGAATCCTGTGAATGTGCGAATTCCCGAGGGGGCTGGGCAGGCTTACAAAAATGCTGTCACGCCAAACCCCCATTCCCCGCGATGTGCCTACCCAGAGGCGACCCCGGTCATCACAAACCAGGGCGGTGATGTTACCCGAAGGCAATCCGTCTTTTTCGTTATAGGAAGTAAGATTCAGCGGTTCATTCGCATAGGTGCTGTAAACGCTGCGATTCAATCCATCCACCGTTCCGATCCATAGGTCACCTTTGGCATCCTCGGTAATGCATGTGACCCAGTGACTGGAAAGCCCGTCCTTCTCACTGAAGTTTCTGAACTCCGTTCCGTTGAAACGGCTCATACCACCATAGCCACCCGTCCACAAATACCCTAGGTGATCCTGGTAAATCTCAAAAACATGAATGAACGGAAGTCCTTCTTTAACAGAGTAATTCCGGAAATTGTAAGTCTGGGCACGGGCCAGACCCATCCACATACATATGCAGGTCAGTATACATATCCACCTGCATTTGCGGATCATTCTCCCTGGTCTTTTTTGAGGAGTGCATCCCAACCTTGTGCGGTTACCGGATGAACGGTCTCATCCCTGGCCACGAGGTTAACACCGTCGCCAGCATCCGTGATATGTCCGATAACGGTAAAGTCGGGATGGTTCCGAACCTTGTCGAAGTCGGCTTGTGCAATGGTGAACAGCAGTTCGTAGTCTTCCCCACCGCTCAGTGCACATACTGATGGATCCAGGTTGAAGGAGGTAGCCAGACTTGCGGTAGACGGATCGATGGGGATTTTTTCTTCATACAGCTGGCAGCCCACATTGGAACTGGTGCAAAGATGCAGCACTTCAGAAGACAGGCCATCTGAAATATCGATCGCTGCGGATGGTTTGAGTCCGAGGTCCGCCCATTTTCTCACCACATCCACGCGGGCTTCCGGCTTGAGCTGGCGTTCCAGGACATAATCATTACCTGCGAGGTCGGGTTGGATATTCGGATTGGATTGAAAAACATTTTTCTCTCTTTCCAGCAACTGTAGTCCCATGTATGCACCGCCAAGATCACCACTCACACACAACAGGTCGTTTACTTTTGCACCGCTACGGTAAACGACATTTTCCTTGTCAACCCATCCCATAGCGGTCACCGAGATCACGATGCCGGATGTAGATGACGTGGTATCCCCACCAACGAGGTCCACCCCGTATTTTTCACAGGCCAGATAGATTCCTTTGTAAAGTTCTTCCACCGCCTCAACCGAAAAGCGGTTGGACAGCGCAATGGATACCAGCACCTGTGACGGAATGGCATTCATCGCGGCCACATCGGACAGATTGCAGGTAACCGCTTTATAACCGAGATGCTTCAGCGGGGTATACATCAGATCGAAGTGAACACCCTCCACCAGCATGTCCGTAGTGACCACTTGTGCCCTCGCGCCGGCATCAATCACCGCCGCATCGTCGCCCATGGCGCACAAGGTATCGTCGCGTCTGATCTTATAATTCTCCGTTATCAGCTTGATAAGTCCGAACTCACCCAGCTCACTTACTTCTGTCCGATTCGTAGGTTCCTGCAACATGCCGTTTGATAAGTGGAACAACTTTCATACTTTTGTCAAACACTATTTAGAATTAATCTAAATAAGAATAAGAACCTTAAGTTGTTCAAAATGATTAAGGTAACAGACAAAGCTAAGCAAAAATTGATTACCCTCATGCAGGAAGACGGCCACCAGCCGGAATCCAGTTTCGTTCGCGTAGGCGTTTCGGGCGGAGGATGTTCTGGTTTGATGTATCATCTCGACTTCGACGCGGAGAAGAAGGACGGCGATCAGATGTTCGAAGATCAGGGCATCCGGATCGTGGTGGACAAGAAAAGTTTTCTCTACCTGGTAGGCACTGAACTGGATTATTCGGGTGGCCTCAACGGCAAGGGCTTTCAGTTCATCAATCCGAATGCAAGCCGTACGTGCGGATGCGGAGAAAGCTTCGCAGTATAAATTTTGAAAAACGAGGAGAAGCAGCGTATGGCTGATCAGAATGACATCCTGGAGGAATTTACCCAGGGCGAATACAAATATGGATTTACCAGCAACATCGAAACCGAAGCCATCCCAAAAGGCCTCAGCGAAGATGTGGTTCGACTGATATCCCAGAAAAAGAACGAACCCGACTGGTTGCTGGAGTGGCGGCTGGAGGCCTATCGCGGCTGGCAGCAGATGACCGAGCCGACCTGGGCGCACGTGCACTACAACCCGGTAAATTATCAGGACATCATCTACTATGCCGCACCCAAAAAGAAGAAAGAGTTAAAGAGCCTGGATGAAGTGGATCCTGAATTATTGGAGACTTTCAAAAAACTCGGCATCAGTCTGGAAGAACAGAAACGTCTTTCAGGCGTTGCCGTGGACGCGGTCATTGATAGCGTGTCTGTGAAAACCACCTTCAAGGAAAAGCTCGCAGAGTTAGGAGTTATCTTTTGCTCATTCAGCGAAGCGGTTCAGGAACACCCCGAATTGGTTAAAAAATATGTGGGCTCCGTTGTTCCGGTGACAGACAATTTCTTTGCAGCCCTCAACTCCGCCGTATTTTCGGACGGATCCTTCTGTTACATCCCCAAAGGGGTGCGCTGCCCCATGGAACTGTCCACCTACTTCCGCATCAACACGGCTGGTACCGGACAATTCGAGCGGACGCTGATCATCGCCGATGAAGACAGCTACGTGAGTTACCTCGAAGGATGCACCGCACCCATGCGCGATGAAAATCAACTGCATGCCGCCGTGGTGGAGATCGTTGCACTGAAAGGTGCCGAAGTGAAATACTCAACCGTACAAAACTGGTATCCCGGCGACAAGGAAGGTAAAGGCGGGATATACAATTTCGTGACGAAACGTGGCATCTGTCTCGGCGATCATTCCAAGATCTCCTGGACACAGGTGGAAACCGGCTCCGCCATCACCTGGAAATACCCCAGCGTGATCCTCAAAGGAAACAACAGCATCGGTGAATTTTACTCCGTCGCATTGACCAACAACAAACAACAGGCAGACACCGGAACGAAGATGATGCATATCGGCAACAACACGAAAAGCACCATCATCTCCAAAGGTATCTCCGCCGGCCTGAGCAACAACAGCTACCGTGGCCTGGTGAAAATACAGAAGGGTGCAGAAAATGCACGCAACTTCTCCCAGTGTGACTCCCTGCTCATGGGCGACCAGTGTGGTGCACACACCTTCCCATACATTGAGGTGGACAATCCCACTGCGCAAGTGGAACATGAAGCCACCACATCAAAGATCGGCGAAGACCAGATCTTCTACTGCAACCAACGTGGCATCGACACGGAAAAAGCCATCGGCCTGATCGTGAACGGATATTGCAAGGAAGTACTGAATAAGTTGCCGATGGAGTTTGCGGTGGAAGCACAAAAGCTTTTAGCTGTTTCGTTGGAAGGGAGTGTTGGGTAAAAGTTTCTAGTTTGTGGTTTAGGGTTTAAAGTTTAAGGTTATGGCAACGATTAACCGTTTTGAAGATATTGAAGCCTGGCAGCACGCAGAAAGGCTGGAAAGGGAAATATTCAAGTTAACGCTGGAAGGCGAATTTGCTAAGGATTTTTCTTTAAAGGATCAGATAAGGCGATCCACTGGTTCAGTAATGGACAATATTGCAGAAGGATTTGAACGAAACGGCAACAAAGAACTTATTCTATTCCTTAGTTATGCCAAGGGTTCCATTGGAGAGGTCAGATCGCAATTACATCGGGCAAGAAACAGAAAATACATCACCGAGGATGTGTACGAAAAACTATACGAAGAATGTCTTTCGATCAGCAAAATGATCATGGCCTTCATTAATTATTTAAACAGATCAGATATCAAGGGTGCAAAATACAAGGTCCAGGATGTTGAAATACAACGGTGAGGAACCTTAAACTTTAAACCCTAAACCCTAAACCATTATTGATGCTTACAATTAAAAATTTACGCGCTTCCATCAACGGCAAAGAGATCCTTAAAGGACTGGATCTGCAAGTGAAGGCCGGTGAAGTACATGCCATCATGGGGCCCAACGGTTCGGGAAAAAGTACGTTGTCATCCGTACTGGCGGGACGGGAAGATTATGAAGTGACCGCCGATGAACTCAACTTCCTCGGAAAAGACATCCTGGAGATGAGTGCGGAAGACCGTGCACGCGAAGGTCTCTTTCTCGCCTTCCAGTATCCTGTGGAAATTCCAGGTGTAAGCAATGTGAACTTCCTGAAAACCGCCATCAACGAGATACGCGAATACCACGGACAGGAGCCGATCGAAGCAAAGGAATTCCTGAGTCGCCTGAAAGAAAAGCAAAAGCTGGTGGAACTGGATGCCAACCTGGCAAGTCGTTCCGTGAATGAAGGTTTTTCCGGTGGAGAAAAGAAGCGCAATGAGATCTTTCAAATGGCCATGCTGGAACCCAAACTGGCCATTCTCGATGAAACCGACTCAGGCCTTGATATCGATGCCCTGCGCATTGTTTCCAATGGCGTGAACAAACTCAAAAGCAAGGACAATGCCGTGGTGGTGATCACCCACTACCAGCGACTGCTGGATTACATCGTGCCGGATGTGGTGCATGTGTTGTATAACGGACGCATCGTGAAGACCGGCGGCAAAGAACTTGCCCTGGAACTCGAAGAAAAGGGATACGACTGGATCAAAGAGATCCCATCCGAAGCCAACGCATCATGATGGATACCACTCAAAAACATACGGCGCCACAGCAAGCATTTGTAGACAGCATTGCAAGCAGGACGCAACCACTGGAACCCATGAACCGGTTGGGTAAGGAGGCGCGTGAGGCTTTGACTTCACTCTCTTTCCCAAGCAGAAAAACGGAAGCATGGAAGTATACGCCGGTGAACAGTCTGCTCAAATTGAGCATGCCGGAAACCACCGCTACATCAGGCATTCCCACCAACATCACCCTGCCTCAGACAGATGGTTACCTATGGGTCACGGTGAACGGACAACCTGTCGCCGAAGCCTCTTCATTGCCTGAAAATACAAACGTATTCATCGGTCTGTTGTCAGAAGCGCATGACCGCTTTCCCGACCTGGTGAACGCTCACCTCGGAACCATCGCAGAACAAAAGCACGACATCTTTACCGCGCTCAACGGCAGCGCAGCCGCGGATGGTCTCGCCGTGATATTACCCGTTAGCGAAACAATGGATAAACCGCTGCGCATCATCCACATCACCACCGATGGTGCATGGGATTTTCCACGCCTGCTTGTGATTGCCGGAAAAAACAGTGAAGCATCCGTTGAGGTCAGGTTCATGGGAGAAGACAAGTCTACCTTCACCAATGCGGTGACCGAAGTTTTTGCAGAAGAAGATGCACGCGTGAATGTCAGCTTTGTGGAAGAAGGCAACGGAAACACCATTCAGCAAACCTGGGTATCCCAGCAGTCGAAAAGCAATTGCGGGGTACATACCCTCACCGTGAATGGCCGGCTCGTAAGGAACAACCTCACCATGCTGTTGAACGGCGAACATTGTGAAAGCGCCTTGAACGGCCTGTACATTACGCGTGATGACATGCATGTAGACAATCACACCCTCGTGGATCACCGTCAGCCGAATTGCATGAGTGATGAAATGTACAAAGGCATCCTCGGCGGAAAATCCACCGGAGTTTTCAATGGCAAAGTCTATGTTCGTCCGCATGCCCAGAAGACAAACGCCTTCCAGTCTAACCGCAACATATTGCTGAGCGAGGATGCGCGTGTGAACTCAAAACCCGAACTGGAGATCTATGCCGACGATGTGAAGTGCAGCCACGGTTCTACCACCGGCCGCCTGGACAACGAAGCATTGTTTTACCTGAGATCACGTGGACTCAGCACGTCCAGCGCCACAAAATTATTACTGCAGGCATTCGGAGAGGAAGTGCTGGAGCGCATTCCCGACCACGACCTCAACGAACTTGCACGAAACTATCTGCAAAAGATCTGATGATCATGTCAGCACAAACCCTACATAAACCATCCATCGATATCAACCGGATACGGGAAGATTTTCCGATCCTCCGGCAAAAGGTGCATGGAAAACCTTTGGTATATTTTGACAATGCCGCTTCCGCCCAGAAACCCAAACAGGTGGTGGATGCGATCTCCCAATATTACAATGCCGAGCACAGCAACATCCACCGGGGTGTACACTATCTGAGTGCGCATGCAACGGAGCGGTTTGAAGAAGCCCGACAAAAAGTGCAACGCCACATCGGTGCGGTCTACACCCATGAAGTGATCTTCACCAAAGGCACCACGGAATCCATCAACCTGGTGGCATCAACCTTCGGCCGCATGGTCGTAGGCAAGGGAGATGAAGTACTGATCTCTACCCTGGAACATCATTCGAACATTGTGCCCTGGCAGATGTTGTGTGAAGAAAAAGGAGCGAAACTTAAGGTCATTCCTATCCACGACAATGGCGAACTGGACATGGATGCATTCACCGGCATGCTGAATGAAAAGGTGAAGATCGTGGCCGTGAATCATGTGTCAAATGCGCTCGGCACCATCAACCCGATCAAAGAGATCATACGCCAGGCTCACTTGCAAAACATTCCCGTATTGGTGGATGGTGCACAGGCAGCACCGCATATGACCATCGATGTGAAGGAATTGGATTGTGATTTTTATGCACTTTCCTCGCATAAAATGTATGGTCCTACCGGCGTAGGAATACTCTATGGAAAAGAAAAGTGGCTGGATGCCATGCCCCCATACCAGGGAGGCGGTGAGATGATCAGCACCGTGACTTTTGAAAAGACGACCTACAACGAACTCCCCTTCAAATTCGAGGCCGGGACGCCACACATTTCAGGCGGCATAGCCCTGGGTGTGACGGTGGACTATCTCAACAACATCGGCATGGATAACATCGCCGCCGTGGAGAATGAATTACTGATCTATGCCACCGAAAAAATGCAGGCCATCGACGGACTCCGGATCATCGGAACCGCAAAAGAAAAAGCTGCTGTGATCTCATTCGTGGTTGGTGATACGCATCCGTATGATACCGGGACAATCCTGGATCAACTGGGCGTAGCGATCCGCACCGGACATCATTGCACCGAGCCACTCATGCAAAGACTGGGACTTCCAGGTACGGCACGCGCATCCTTCGCTTTCTACAACACCAAGGAAGAGGTGGATGTGCTGATCAACGGAATTTTGAAATCCAAAGAGATGTTGGGATAGTCATGGCCTCCATTGAAAATATCACGGAAGAGATTGTAGAGGAATTCGGTTTTTTTGAAGACTGGATGGATAAATATGAGCACATCATCTCCCTTGGAAAATCACTGCCACCACTCGATGAAGCGAACCGGAAAGATGATTTCCTGGTGAAAGGTTGCCAGTCACGTGTATGGCTTGTTCCGAGATTTGAAGATGGATTGGTATACTTTGATGCCGACAGCGACGCGATCATCACCAAAGGCCTCGTTGCGCTGATGGTTCGTGCATTATCCGGACAGACTCCCGCAGATATTGTAGCCGCCAACCTCAGCTTTGTGGATCAGATCGGCTTGAAGGAGCACTTATCACCCACCCGCTCAAACGGACTGGTTTCAATGATCAAGCAAATGAAAATGGCGGCGCTGGCCTACTCGGCCAAATCTATATAAGTTATGAAACTGGAAAAAGACCTCCTGGAAAAGCTGGTGATCGAAATGATCAAGACCTGCCATGATCCGGAAATACCTGTGGATATTTGGGAACTAGGCCTGATCTACAACATCGAGATCGACGATGACTCCAATGTGAAAGTCACCATGACCCTTACCTCCCCCAGCTGTCCGGTTGCGGAAACGCTACCTGTGGAAGTGGAGAACAAGATCAAAGGTATGTCGGAAGTGAAAGACGCGAAGGTGGAGATCACTTTTGAACCGCCGTGGACAAAGGACATGATGTCTGAAGAAGCCCAGTTCGAACTTGGATTTATGTAAGCCATGGCCGAAGAGATTGTCAACCGGGTGGCCAACAGCGGCCTCATCAACATCAATATGGATGACCTGTTGCCATCAGGAGAACGCGTGGTGCTGGACCTCGCACCGGTGTTGTTTCAGGGCATGATGCTTCGGGAAAAGGACCTCCGTGAATTTGTGGCCGGTCATGACTGGTCACAGTATCAAAATAAACATGTTGCCGTGACCTGCTCGGAAGATGCTATCATACCCGCCTGGGCATTCATGCTGGTGGCTGTATCCCTGACCCCATTTGCACGTACGATTGTATTCGGAAATGAAAAAAATCTGATCTCTGAATTGTTTGATCAGGCCATCCGTCAACTGGATGTGACAGAATATGCGGACAAGCGGATTCTGGTTCATGGGTGTGGCAAGGTGGAAGTACCCGCTTCCGCATTCGTCGCCCTCTCAGTAAAACTTCAACCTTTGGTGAAAGCCCTCATGTTCGGAGAAGCATGTTCGACGGTCCCGTTGTACAAGAAAATGTCCTGAGAGATCATTCCAGGGTCAGTCCGGTCTCACCGATCTTCTTACCATCAGCATAAACAGAGATGGCATAACGGCCGGCTTTGAACTCCGAATTATCCGGCAGGCGGAAACCCATACACATGTCTTCCGAACCTCCGTTGTAATTGATCTCTTTCATGGCAGAGTACATCAGCTGTTCTCCATCGGCCTCGAACTTGTTGGACTCGGTACCCGACGCCAAAACAACCCCGTCCGGGCCTTCGATGCGCAGGTATACATTCTTGGAACCGGTCTCCGCAATGGCGTTCTTCCCGATCATGAAACAAGCCTCGATCTTGTTGGCCTTATCCGCCTTGTTCTTGGCGCGCTCCTTGCCACTCTTCTTTACCTGGATACCATTCGCCTG
>JAGQZQ010000116.1:1746-9048 GCA_020435415.1 Flavobacteriales bacterium | reverse complement strand
ACACACACACACACACACACACACACACACCTATGCTATTCTTCTTCTTCTTCTTCTTCTTCCGAATCGTCTTCATCCTCTGAGTCTTCGTCTGTCTCTTCAGTTTCTGTGCCACCTCTGGGGACCAGGCCCAAGCCTTCCAGATCCAGTTCCTCATTGAGGATCTCATCATCCGTAGGCATTTCGCCTTTGGTCTTCGCCAGGCGCTTTTGCAGCTTTTCTGCCTGTTTCTTTTTCTTTTTCTCTGCTTTTTTCTTTTTGATAAAACTGTTCTGTGATCTTGCCATAGTCTACTCCTGGTCTATCAATGTGATCGCCTTGCCGGTTTTTCCAGCCCTTCCGGTTCGGCCGATCCGGTGAATATAACTGTCCATGGTTCGGGGTGCCTGGTAATTGATGACATGGGTGATGTCATTCACATCGATACCCCTGGCCGCCACATCCGTAGCCACCAATACTTGTAGTTTTCCTGTCTTGAACTTATTCAATGCCCTTTCGCGGTAGGCCTGTGTCTTGTTGCCATGAATCTCATCGGCGCGGATACCGGATTTTGACAACTTGACGCTGAGCTTGCTTACACCTCTTTTGGTTTCGGCAAATACCAGCACCTTGCTGAATTCCTTTTGGCGGATCATGTTCAGAAGAATCCTGAACTTATCTTCTCCTTCCTGTATCTTCAATACCTCCTGTTCGATGTGCGCAGCAGAATGTGTTCCTGAAGAAACCTTCACTTCTTTTGGTGACTTCAACAAACGTTTGATCAACATTCCCTGACCGGCGTTGATGGTGGCTGAAAACAAGATGGTCTGTTTCCTGTCGGTCATCTGATCAGCTATACGCATCACATCATTCACAAAGCCCATGTCCAGCATCCTGTCAAATTCATCAAGGATGAAGGTAGAAAATTCTGAAGGCTTCAATGCGCCGCGCTGTATAAGATCTGTTACCCGGCCAGGCGTGCCCACCACAATGTGGTTGGTCTTTTTAAGTCTGCCCAGATCCCTTGAAACACTGGTGCCACCGATAAGGCTCGTGCAAAATATCCCGGTTCCCTGGGAAAGACTTCTGCATTCTTCTTCGACCTGCAGCGCCAGTTCCCTGGTTGGAACCAGTACCAAAGTCTTAAAGGATTTGTTGGAGGTTAATAATTGTTGGATCACCGGGATCAGGAAGGCTGCAGTTTTACCCGAACCGGTGTTTGCAATCCCCATAACATCGTTCCCGGTGCTAAGGTATTCAATGGTCTGATCCTGAATCTCGGTGAGGAATTCATAACCCTTTTTCAGAATGCGATCCTTGAGCCCCTGGTCAATATCCAGGTCGGCGAAGCGTCTTTTTTGGGGCGCCTCCGAAACCGGTGTATTGGCAATGGCTTTGTGGATGAAACGTTCGGGGTTTGGTGAGCTGTCGTTTTTCTTGTTATTTCTTCTCCGCCCTCTGACCGCCATTGGTCTGCTATTATTTGAATTAGGTCTGCGTTTGAAACGCTGTCTTGTACTTTTCATATGTGGTTAATTGGTATTGGATATCGGCGCCTTGCCGACATCCTAAAAGGTAATGATGCTTAAGCTGCTTCGGGTATGGCATCCCATCTTCCCAACCGGTAAAGCATGCGGGTATGGTGCCAAAGGGCAACCATAAAGTTTTTCTGGGTGTAATAGGGTATGTTGAATTCTTTAGCGGTTGACGCTACGATCTTTGATATTTTCCGATAGTGGACATGGCATATTTTGGGAAAGAGGTGGTGTTCGATTTGATAATTCAGTCCACCGATCATCCAGCTGAATAACCTGCTGGATGGTGCATAGTTACTGGTGGTCATCATTTCATGAACGGCCCAGTCGCTGTGAATTGTCCCGTTCTTATCAGCGATATCGAATTTGCATTCGGGCATCACATGGGCAGTTTGGAAAATCAGACTAAGGATAAGTCCGGTGGTGAAGTGCATGGCAAAGAACGATATCAGGATCAGCCATGCAGGTGCGTCCAGTATGGCTAATGGGAGTACCAGCATGTAGGTGTGGTAAATGACTTTCCAGAGGATGAGTCTTCGGAGCATGCCACGGAATTTCTTTTTAGACTTGATAAGGCCGAGTTTCCGGTAGCGGAACAGCTGAACGAATTCCTTCATTGTTACCCACGACAGGGTGGATATGCCATAAAAGAACCACACGTACAGGAATTGGTACTTATGTATCCAGTAGCGTTTGGTGTAAGGAGAGAAACGCAGGACCGGTGGTGTGTGGATATCGTCGTCGGCACCTTCAATATTGGTGTAGGTATGATGCAATCTGTTGTGCTGGAGTTTCCAGATCTCTGCGTTGGCCCCAATTAAATTCATAGAATATCCCAATATCATGTTCAGGCGGGCATTGGGGGAGTAGGCCCCATGATTGGCGTCATGCATAACACAAAGACCGATGCCGGCCATCCCGATTCCGATCATGATCCAGCAGCCAAAGAACAACCAGGGTTGTGTGACAACACCAGTCATGATCAGAAAATAAGGCGTGAAATAGGTCAATATGACGACGATCGTTTTGATCGTCATGTTGGTGTTTCCGTAAATAGAGGTGCCGGTGGACTTGAAGTGTTCGTTAACCCTTTCTCGTAAAACGTTGAAGAACCGGGTGTGCTCTGAACTGGAAAACCTATGATGTAATTCGCTCATGTGTTGAAATTCGCCTTCTGTGTTGTTTTGCTGAACACATCACTGCGATTTTTCACACGATCTGTCCTTTTTAATATCTAAATCCCGACCTTGTTTCGCCGGTCATTTCTTGCTAAAACAAATGGAGTTTTAGGCCTGATATAGCCTGAATACGGGAAAGTAGTAACTTCAATTGGTTGATACTCTTTAATGTATTGATGCCATCCTCGTGGGGCAAAAGTAGTCATTATTTAGCAATATACGATCTGCCGTTGTTATTTTCCGGCAGATTCGGTTTTCCTGAATTTCTCTTCCAGGGCATAAAGCTCATCCCTGTAACGGGCGGCATCCACAAAGTTCAGGGATTTGGCCGCCTCTTCCATTTGCTTTCTGGTCTTTCTTATCAGGTCTTCCCATTGTGGCTTACTGAGATATTCCAGAACCGGATCGGCCGCAAGGTTGGTTCGTTCTTCCGGTTCTACATATGCCTGAGGCGATGACATACGCCCCAGGGTGGACTGCTGCATGATCTGTTCCTTTGATTTGGTGATGGCGGTAGGCGTGATGCCATGTTTCTCGTTATAGGCCATTTGCTTTTCTCTCCTTCGCTCAGTCTCGTCGATGGCCTTCCTCATGGAGTCGGTTATCTTATCGGCGTACATGATCACCTTTCCCCGGATGTTCCGGGCAGCCCTTCCGGCTGTCTGGGTCAGTGATCTTTCCGATCTGAGAAAACCTTCTTTGTCGGCGTCCAGAATAGCCACCAGGCTGACCTCCGGAAGATCCAGTCCTTCGCGGAGCAGGTTGATTCCAACCAACACATCGAACTTTCCCAACCTGAGGTCGCGGAGGATCTCCACCCGGTCAAGGGTGTCCACCTCCGAATGAATGTATCGGCACCGGATGTTCAGGTCGGCCATATACTTCGACAGCTCTTCGGCCATACGTTTGGTAAGGGTGGTAACAAGCACCCGTTCTCCACGTTCGGTCACCTGGTTTACTTCTTCCAGAAGGTCGTCTACCTGCGTGGTGCACGGACGAACCTCAATGATGGGATCCAGCAATCCGGTAGGGCGGATGATCTGTTCCACCACTGTGCCCTCACTTTGTTCCAGCTCGTATTCGGCCGGGGTGGCACTGACATAAACAACCTGGTTGATCAGACTTTCGAATTCCTCGAATTTCAACGGTCGGTTGTCTAGGGCCGCAGGGAGACGAAATCCGTAACCAACGAGGTTTTCCTTTCGTGAACGGTCGCCACCATACATGCCCCGAATCTGCGGGATGGTCACGTGGCTTTCGTCAACCACGAGAAGGAAATCATCGGGGAAGTAATCAATCAAACAGAAGGGTCTGGAGCCGCTTGATCTTCCGTCAAAGTACCGGGAGTAGTTTTCAATTCCGGAGCAATACCCCAATTCCCTCATCATTTCAAGGTCATAGGTGACCCTTTCTTCCAGGCGTTTGGCTTCCAGGTTCCGACCGGTCTCCTTGAAGTATTCTACCTGCTTAACCATGTCTTCCTGGATCATGAAGATGGACTGTTGCAGTCGCTCCTTTGTGGTCACGAAGATGTTGGCCGGGTAAATCTTAATCTCCTCAAAATTCTCCAGCTTAGCCCCGGTGGAGGGTTCAAACGAATGAATGGCCTCAATCTCATCACCCCAGAAGTGTATCCGGTAAGCGATGTCTGCGTATGCCGGGTAGATATCCACGGTATCGCCTTTTACCCTGAAATGGCCCCGTTCAAAATCCGCCTCTGTCCTGGCATAAAGTGCATTAACAAATTGGTGCAGCAATTGGTTGCGCGAAATGGCATCTCCTTTCTTGATATGTGAGATATTCTCTCCGAAATCATCCGGATTTCCGATGCCGTATATACACGATACCGATGATACCACAATCACATCACGCCGACCGGAAAGCAGGGCGGATGTGGTGCTGAGTCTCAGCTTTTCGATCTCGTCGTTGATGGAGAGATCCTTTTCAATATAGGTATCCGTGGATGGGAGGTAGGCTTCCGGTTGATAGTAATCATAATAGGAGACAAAGTATTCCACCGCATTATTCGGGAAAAACATTTTAAACTCGCCATAGAGTTGAGCAGCCAGGGTTTTGTTGTGGCTCAGAATTAATGTTGGCCGCCCCGTCTCCTGAATCAGGTTGGCTACGGTGAATGTTTTCCCTGATCCGGTAACGCCAAGCAGGGTCTGGGCAGGATCACCGCGACGAATCCCCTCGGTGAGTTGCCTGATTGCTTCAGGTTGATCTCCTGTTGGTTTAAAGGCAGAGGTTAAACTGAACTCCATGACAAATTGCAATAGAAAAAAACCGCCATCGTTTCGGATGGCGGTTCGGTTATTTTATTGATTGGCCTTCCACTTATTGATCTCTTCCTCGAGGTCCTTTTTATAGGAAAACTCGCTGCCGTCTGCTTTCGCTTCAGCCTCACCCAACTCAATGGCTTTCTGGTTGGAAGCAATGGCGTCCTTATGCTTGCCCATGGCTGCCTGGATATCCCCTTTTAAGGCGTGGGTGTACCAGTTATCGTTCTTAATGGTCAAAGCTTTGTCTACCCATTCAAGTGCCTGATCCAGGCTGTTTCCTGATTGAAGATAATACCTGGCTGAGTTTCTGTATACCTGCCAGTCATCTGCTTTTGCACTGGCCAATGCTTCCTTGATGTTGTTTTGGGCCTTGGCATCAACTTCTGTAACGATCGGAAAAGCTACAGACAATTTTTCCCAACGGAGTGTGAGAAGGGTGGTGTTTTCCGTAGTGTTCTCAAATGTGAATGTCAGGCGTTCACGTTGAGATGCCTGTCCGGGTTTTACATTGAAGCGCAGCGCATCTTCCTCCTGTTTGTAGGAACCGGAACCCCATTGTTCGGTATTGGAACTGAGAATGATGGTCCATTCTTTTTCACCCGGAATGGTGAACAGGGCATAGGTGCCAGCATTCAGATTTTTGCCATTCACCTTCACATCGTCGCTGAAAGTTACGGCTGTCGCTTTGTTGGCACCGGTACGCCAAACCTCACCGTAAGGCACCAGTCCACCCCAGATGACCCTTCCTTTAACTCCGGGAGAAGAGTAGGATACGGAAATATCGGTAAGTCCTACCCGTTGTTCGACCTTGGCTGCCGGACTGGGTTGTGGTAAATCCTGAGCCTTTACATTAATACCTGTGATGACGGCTAATCCGATGGTAAGTGAAAGTATCTTCTTCATGGTTGTGGTTTTGTTTGAGTCAATTATGATTGGGGACTAAAATTAGCAAAATGGATGGGATGAAATAAAAAAAGGATGCACGTATATGCATCCTTTTTCAACGAGTGAGGAAATATTTATTCGCTCAGCCCACCGGTACCGGTGGATGCGGTTTTGTTTGTAGCACTTGCTTTACATTTTCTGAAAACGATCGCTCCGCCGTCCATGGTATAAATGAAGGTAGTGGCCCCGAATTCAATGTCAAGAATTTCGTCATAAGGGGGAATCGCATTTTGTATCATTTCGAATATGGAGGTGTTTACGCTATCAACGGCCTGATAAGAAAAGGCGGACTCCGTTCGGTTTAGAAGCAAGGGTTGTTCAAGAATGCCTTTTCCAAGATCAACATAACCACACTCCCACGATTGTGCATGGCCTAAAGACGCACAAGACAAAAAGAAAAGGCCGATAAAAAATTGCTTCATGAATTGATATTTGACGGTATATACGCAAAATACAAAATCCCGTTCACTTTTTGAACGGGATTTTGTGTTAAGTTATCAACAAGCCGCCCTGGATAAGGCTTTCCGGAGGGGCTATGCGTCTAGGGAAGGCTTGGCTTTGGCTGCAACGCTGGACTCTTCCTGAGCGATCAGGGTATCTACGATCCTGTCCAGAGTATCGTTATTGGCTTCTGCGCTTTCCGTGCCTGCCATCCGAAGGGCATGCAGGTTTTCACCTTCGGCGTCATCCATTTCCGTGCTGGCGTCACCAAGTGTGGGTTGGATTCGCACGTATTGATTCGGAAGATCGATTGCGTCGTAAATCTGGCGGAGCTGGAAGTCAACGGTTTCCGAAACGCCGCTCATCATGATATCGATCAAAGGGGATATCCATTCTATCTTGCCCCAATCTTTGGCCTTTTTGTATTCGTATGCTTTCTTTTTGGTTCCAGTTCCAAGGGAGAGGATGAACATGTCTTTCGCCGTCACCATATTTCCATCTCCGTTTTTCGGGAACAGGGTACGTGCTTCTGCATATGCGCACAGCGCAGGATTATTTACAAATACGCCACCGTCTATTAACGGATACTCTACACCGGTTTCCGATACTGCCTTGTTCACTTCGAAATAGGTCGGAGCAGCGGAGGTAGACCTGCATACATCGACTACTGAATAGTCAGCGGCAGGCCATTGCTTTGCATCATGTTGCGTAAAGAAATGCGCTTTACGTCTGAAAATGTCATAGGATGTGATAAGGCAGGGCTTACGTAGTTCGCTGAGTTTGGCCTTGTCAAAAACATCATTCAGGACCTTTTCAATATTTTTTTCGTCATATACTTCATCGGTCAGGCCGAACAAACCGGTAAACTTTTTCCTGGCGGATTTTTTAAAGATGTCACCGCCACGAAGCAGGTATAGGTTAACAGCTTCTTCCGCTGTG
>JAGQZQ010000116.1:0-1736 GCA_020435415.1 Flavobacteriales bacterium | reverse complement strand
AGCTTAGACCGACTTGGGTCGATGGTGTCCGGTGCAAGCAGGGCACAGGTAAGAATACCACCGGTACTTGTGCCTGCAATCAGGTCGAAATAGTCGGCGATGCGAGCCTTCTCGTTTTTTGATTTTATCTGGAGTTTTTTCTCAAGGGCCACCAGAATCTGCCCGGGTAGGATACCACGTATTCCACCTCCGTCAATAGATAGAATCCTTATCATGATGTTAGATTATTTTGCCTTATCCGTTAGTAAGGGCTTGGTTTGAAGAAAATGATTGGTTTAATCGATAGTCAAATGAAGGAAAAAAACATCAATCCTCAAAACGACTTTCCAGAAGTTTCCCTTTTTCGTAAATCTCCTGCCTGATGATTGAACCGGCTTCATTGTAGTATATCCAGGTTCCGGTTTTGACATTGGTCTCGGTGACGGATTTGGCATCTTGATAATGCTCCTCCCGTTCCGGAGTGCCATCGATCCGGAAGTAGCGCCAGGTTCCTGTTTTGTAATCCTTGGCCTGGATCATTTGCCCCTCTGCTTTTAATTGTCCGTTGCAGTGATACTCTTTGAATGACGTCTGTTCTCCTGCCTTGGTGGAGTAATCATAAAGGGTGTTTCCGTTCTTGCAACGGCATACTTCGCTCAGCAGAACGTACCGGGGTAGAAGGAGGGAGCCGTCATTAACATAAATCTCAACACGTTCGCATTTAATGGTACCATCCGGATAATATACGGTGCCCAACCTTTTGTTTCCATCGCGCTTTTCGGTGTACCTCAGTTCTCCGGATTTATACCATTCTTTGCGATCGCATACGGTATCCGAAATGCTGTGCGCTGAAGTTTCGCTCATTATCTGACCGTTCTCATACCAATGTGTTTCCTTGCCTACTTTCTTGCCGTTTTCATAGTATGTGCGACTTTTCATCTGGCTGTTCAGGTACCAGCAGACATGCTCACCATGACGTTTCTCATTCCTGTAGGTGCATTGTTCAATCTTTCTGAGTTTCTCCGTATCAAAATAAAGTACCCAGGTTCCACCCAGTAGGTCATCCCTGAGTTCGCTGACCAGTTTTCCGCGTTCAAGGTGTTGGTTGATGTATTGGGTGTTTTCCGGGGTAACTTCAAATACCTGCGCGCTTGTCTGCAAGGCAAACAGCATGAAGCATCCCCAAAATGCGGCTCCGTAGTTGGTCATGTTTTGTAATCTTCCCATGAATCGATGGCTGGCCGAAATTACATTTTTTCATGGCCTTTGTAAAATTTAACAAAAATTGATCCCTATCCAGTATATTCTCATTTACCTTTGAATCTGCTACAAGGTAACGTGAATGAGAACCTTTCCTTATACTTCCATTGCGATATTGGCATTGATCCTGTTGCTGATTGATGCCTATGCATATAAAGGTTGGAAGAAACTGACCTGGCCATTGCCGGCCAAATGGCTTAGGGTGCTGGTTGGAATTTACTGGCTTCATTCGGTGGCGTTCATCGTCTCCATGTTGTGGCTGAGTTATGGTTACCGATCACAATATTCTCCCGAGCTGCACATCCGTGCATCATACCTTTTTGGATGGGGTCTGGCAACAGGTATCCCCAAGATCATATTCATTTTGTTTCACGGTGCGGAAGACCTCATACATTTTCTGAACACGATCTCGAAAAAAATATTCCGGACAGAATCAGTGGGTATGCCGGGAGTGCCGATAGACCGGGCTACATTTCTGACCAAGACCGGACTGGCCA